>JAFQDY010000066.1 GCA_017399325.1 Oscillospiraceae bacterium | reverse complement strand
GTCCGCTGCGACAAAGGTCAGGCCAAACTGACTCAGGAGCAGATTGACACCATCGGAGAAATTGTGCAGTGGGCAAAGACCACCAACTGCCAATATCAGGAGGGGGATTCGCAATGAAACTGAAAATATTCTTGATCATTCTGGCCATTGTCGTATTTTTGAGCATTTTCTTTATTCCTGTTCCCAAAGGGCCGTACAAGGATGGCGGCACAAAGGAATACGCCGCGCTGACCTATAAGATCGTGGACTGGAATCGCCTGACCGCCACCGGTAAATACGACGAAACCAAGGTGTATTTCTTCCCGAATAACTTCAGATCTATTGACGACCTTTGGGACGATGAAGCCGACCAAGTGGAAACCACATTTATCGCCACAGTTGTGCAAAAGTATGCCAAATCTGTTATCGTTGAGCCTGTTCCCGGCTGCGAAATATTCAGCGACGACGCCAGGATTTCTTTTGGAACAGCCGAACTGGACGACATTGGGGCAGAAGTGGGAAGCACCGTCCAAATCACCTTCAAAGGGGCGGTGATGGAATCCTACCCGGAGCAGATCCACCCGGTCAAATGGGAAATTTCCGGCAATATGCGCCATTTGGAATACACCGAACAATGGCTTGACAAGGAAACCGCAGAAAAATGCGATTATGAACCCTTCGACCATATCGTCATCACGCAAATTTATGCCGACTGCTTCTTTGCCCAAACGGTAATTCCTATGCCCTGGACCATCAAATTGAACGGCCAACTGTCCGAGGAATGGTGCGTGGGTGACCAGATCGTCTGCACCTATGAAAATGTCTATCACGACAGCGAAAACTATCGCTATGAGGTGGATCTTCTGTCCGTTGAAGCCAGCGATTGGCAGCCCGACCCCAATGCTTGCTATAAACCTGTTATTTACCTCTATCCCGAGGAAAAGACCGAAGTGTCCGTCAAATTGCAGTTGGACGGCCAACTGACCTGCACCTACCCTGCCTACAACGGTGAATGGCAGGTGACCGCAGCGCCCGACGGCACGCTGACCGACGAAAACGGCCAGACCTATAACTATCTGTACTGGGAAGGCGAAACCAACGCCAAGTGGGATATGAAACAGGGTTTTTGCGTCAAGGGCGCGGACACCGCGGCGTTTTTGGAGTGGGCGCTGGAGGAATTGGGACTTAATCGCAAAGAGGCCAACGAGTTTATCGTCTACTGGCTGCCTTTGATGGAGCAAAATCCCTATAACATCATTTCTTTCCAGGCAGAAGCCTACACCCAGGCCGCCGAATTACAAATCGACCCGGCACCGGATACACTGATCCGGGTATTTATGGTGTGGCAAAAGACGGAAAGTTATGTAAACCTAGAACCCCAAGATCTGACCGCACCCCAGCGCACCGGCTTCACAGTTGTGGAATGGGGCGGCACGGAAGTTAAGTGAAAAGCCTCCCTTGTGCAAAGGGAGGTGTCAGCCGAACAGGCTGACGGAGGGATTGTAAGATAAAAGTAGGGGTCGGCGCCCTCGACGACCCGCGGGCGATTCGTTTGCACTTTTGTTTTTTGAGTCCCACGCCTGTGCGCAGCGCAAATAAAAGAGAGGATACCCGGGCGGGTATCCTCATCTTTGTTTATGCCAATGTGGACTTAGCGGATGCGTTTGTGCGCTGCCGGCCGGATTTGCAATTACGCAACTCCGCCGTGGGCACCCACAAATGCGGTTGAATCCTCTGTTTCCAGATCACATTGATCTCCCGTTTCCAGGTGAACCAACCACAGGATCCATCTGTGCGCATCTTCGCTCCAACAGTACTTCAGGTGGTATGCATCATTTTTGTATAGGGGGATAATGTAGCCTGCGTGTTCCTCTTCTTCTGTTTCGGAATTGTAGACCATATAATGGTACTGACAGTTATTCCGTATCATACTAATGGAAATGTTATTCCCCTGTTCAAGGAGCCACTCCATTGTAACCGTCCAACCGTGGTCGCCTTCTTCCGTGTTTTCACAGGCGCAGCGGGGCAGCGGTTCGTCGTGGGCTTTCACAAAGGCTTCCACATCTTCATACCGAATATCAATGTGATCCCCTGATGGCGTGTGGATCAAATACCAGCCTCTTAGCGTTCCGTCCAGATGCTGCGCGTAAAACAGTTCGTAATTTCCGTCGATTTCGCAGTTCATACCGGTTTCACTCTCGGAAATCGACAAACCGCTGGGACTTCCCCGGTAATCTCGAATATCTTCGAAACTGATCGCTTCACCCTTCTTGGACATCTCGATCACTTCCGGCATTGTAATGATGTGGTTTTTTGCGTGTTTACCGGGGTTGTATGCATCATAAAAGGCATTTCCCATATTCTCCGGATCGCTCCAATAGTCATAGAAGCGCTGAATGCGGGCCCATATCTGCTCGTTCATATATACATCATCCCGCTGCAGCAGCATATCCTGCACATAGGTCGCAAGATCCGTATATATCAGATGGTGCATTTCATATATTACATATTCCCCGTCATCGTATACTTTATAAGGCTCGATTTCCTCAAATGTCAGCAGGTTGCCGCTCATAAATACATAGTCCTGCGGACTTGAGATGTCTGCCTTGTTATACTGATACAAGTAAAACAGGGGCATGATCCAGCCGCCACCGGAGCCACTTCCGTCGTCCCGGATACAGGGCATATCAACACCGATCATATCGTAATATTCCGAATCATCGATTCCAAGCAGTTTGTTGTATCCGTCAAATGTGCTCCAAGGAGTCGAACCAAACCAATCATAGAAATCGAGATAGATGGGCGGATCACAAGCTCGCACAATATTTCCGTCTACCTCCTCCAGTTCTTTCTGGACCAGTTCCACATAGTCCAGCGCTTCCGGCCAGCGAGCAAAAATGTCCGGAGTGAAGTTTTTGTAGTAGGCTTTCAAAGAGGGGAGAACCCCATCCAAATGGCTTTCGTCCGTCAGTTGATACCAGGGCGTTACATAGTCGGAAACCACAAATGACACCTGGCAGGACCATCTCTGACCAAGAAGGAATCCCCTGTTGGTTATCTGTAAATAGAAGAAATCGTTTTTTGTGTTCTCCAGCGTTTCAACATCATAGGTTCTGCGCAGGTCCAGTCTGACTTTTTCTGTGGAGTTGGCCGGGATCACAAGATTTTCGATGTAGGGTTCTTCGCCAGTGGTTTCCACAAGTTCCTGCGTGCTGTAATAGTAGAGGTTCAATTTCGGTTCCAGTTTCAGATCCTTGTCCGATTGGTTCGTCACTTCCAGCCAAACAATACCGCTGCCGTAGTAGGACGCGGTGATCGTCAGACTGTCTCCGACCCAAGTGGAAAAGGCCGACACCGCAAAGGCCGTCAGCGTAATAAATATCGCAACGATCGCTGCGATCAGCGCAACTTTGGGAATTCGTTTGCGAGGTGTTGCGGTTTCTCCAAATCCAGCCGTTTGCTTGCTGTCTGCCGGGATCAGTTGGACGCCGGTCTTTTGGGCAAATACGCGTTTTATATGGTATAGGTTTTGTTTTTTGATACGATTCATAAGCGACCTCCTCAACATACGGTTATGGCTTTCCGTAGTTTTTGTTTGGAGCGATATAGGTGGTTCTCGACCTGCTTTACCGGCATATCCAAGGCCTTTGCGATTTCTCTTGGTTTCTGCTCATAGTAGTACCGGCGAATGAGGATATCCTTCTCCACATCAGCCAGCGCATTTACGGCTGCCACAAGTTCCCGTTTGGTTTCCTCCTGCAGCAAGGCATCCTGTATACCCATTCGGCCTGCCATCATCGCGCTCTCCAAAGGAACGGTGCTATGCCTGGACAGCGTCCGGTAGCGGTCGATCGCTTTGCACCGAGCCACCATACAGAGCCAGGTTTTCAATGTTCCCCGGGCGGCATCGTATTTGTCCGGAT
>JAFQDY010000065.1 GCA_017399325.1 Oscillospiraceae bacterium | reverse complement strand
ACTGCCAGAATCCATAGTGTGGTCTCCTTTCATACAAAGATACCGTTATTTTATACCTGAATCCCCATATTTGTCAAGGACAAGCCGCGGTACATTTTTTGTTGCAAAACGCCGCCCCTGTGGTATACTTATTTTAATAAAGGAAGTGAAAACAAAAATGTTGAATTTTTGCCCATTAAAGCCGGAAGACAAGCCCATCTGCGATGCGTTTTTGCAAAATTGCGGTGAGCGGGGCTGCGAATACAGTTTTGCCAATCTGTTTTTGTGGGGGCGGCAAAAAGCCACTGTGCACAATGGCAATCTGGCCTTTTTCTGCCAGTTTAACCGCCGAAGCGTTTACCTGTTTCCCTTAGGCGACGACCTAAAACCCACCCTGGACGCCATCATTACTGATGCAAAAAAGCGAGGCATTCCCTGCCGGCTGACAAGTTTGTCGCACGAAGACCGGGAGAAATTGGAATCCTGGTATCCGGGACAGTTTTACTTCCAGCCGGACCGGGACGGCTATGATTATATTTATGCCATCGAGGCGTTGGCGGAATTAAAGGGTAAGAAACTCCAGCGCAAGCGCAACCACTGCAACCGTTTCCACCTGCTGCACCCCCATTGCACCTTCGCGCCGATCACCGACGAAAACACCCCCCAGGTACTTGCATTTGTGGAGCAGTGGTATGCCCGAAAAAAAGCCGCCGACCCTACCGCCGATTTCCATCTGGAACAAGCCGCCATCACAAAGGCCCTGCGTTACCGATAGGAATTGGATATGGAGGGCCTGCTGCTGATGGAAAAAGACAACATTTTGGCTATGACTATGGGTTCGTTTTTGTCAGCCGACACCTTTGATGTGCAGTTTGAAAAGGCCGCCGAAGGCTATGACGGCGCATACGCGGTGATCAACCGGGAATTTGCCCGCCACCTCCACGATAAATACCCTAATTTAAAATGGCTGAACCGGGAAGATGACTTAGGGTTAGACGGTCTGCGTCAGGCCAAACTCTCCTACTACCCCGACCGCTTGATTGAAAAAAGTTGGGCCTGCTTAAAGGAAGACGGCTATGAATGTTGATTTGATGCATTTAAAAGACTTGTGGCAACAGGCATTCGGCGACCCGGATGCGGCATTGGACGCATTCTTTTCCACAGGTTTTTCGCCCGATCGGTACAACTGCATTTTGGAAAACGGCGTTCCTGTAAGCGCCCTTTACTGGTTCGATTGCACCCTTGCCGGGCAGAAATTCGCCTACCTGTACGCCATCGCCACAGAAAAGTCCCACCAGGGACAGGGCCTTTGCCGCTGTCTTGTAGAAGATACCCACCGTATTTTGAAAACCCAAGGCTACGCAGGTGCGGTCTTGGTACCGGCAGAAGCGGAACTTTTTGATCTCTATGAAAAACTTGGATACCGCGCCGCCGCCACCGTTCGGGAATTTGCCTGTCAAGCGGCAGACCCCCCCATTCCCCTAACCCAGATCGATGCCAGGCAATATGCGGCTTTGCGACAGATGTATCTGCCCAACGGCGGATTGGAGCAAGCCGTTCCTGCATTGGACTTTTATGCCACTTACGGACAGTTTTATGCGGGCGCGGAATTTCTTTTGGCCTGCTGCGTGCAAGACGGCGTTCTGCACGCTCAGGAAATTCTGGGAAATGCCGCCGCTTGCGGCAATATCCTCTGCACACTGGGGGTGCAAACCGGCACATTCCGCGCACCCGGAAAGGGAAAGGTTTTTGCCATGTATTACCCCTTGCAGAGCGATTGTCCCGCGCCTGATTATTTAGGCTTTGCGCTGGATTAAATTTTCCCGTTTTTCGTATTTTTTTGTTGCACGCAGAAAAAATCGGGTGTATAATAATGTATTATTTAATCTTACTTTGGAGGAATCCGTTATGAGCAATAATCTTCGTCCCGAAACTATGGAACGCATCACCACCAAGGCTTTGGCCGATGCATTTATCGCTGAGCAGATCGCTGCCGTCCGCGCGCAGGTGGGTGATAAGAAAGTTCTGCTGGCCCTTTCTGGCGGTGTTGACTCCTCTGTTGTGGCAGCCCTGCTGATCAAGGCAATTGGCAAGCAACTGGTCTGCGTCCATGTGAACCACGGTCTGATGCGCAAAAACGAGTCCGAGAGCGTCATCAAGATGTTCAAGGAAGGTATGGACGCCAACTTGATCTATGTAGACGCCACCGATCATTTCCTGGATCTGCTGGCCGGTGTTTCCGACCCGGAAACCAAGCGCAAGATCATCGGCAAGGAATTCATCACCGTCTTTGCCGACGAGGCCCGGAAACTGGAGGGCATCTCCTTCCTGGCGCAGGGTACGATCTACCCCGACATTCTGGAGTCCATCAAGGCCGCCGAGGGAAAAAAGGCCGTCAAGTCCCACCACAATGTGGGCGGTCTGCCCGAGGACCTGCAGTTCGAGTTGGTCGAGCCGCTGAAACTGCTGTTCAAGGACGAAGTCCGTGTGGTCGGCGAGGCTTTGGGCCTGCCCCACGCTATGGTCTACCGCCAGCCCTTCCCCGGCCCCGGTCTGGGTGTCCGCTGCCTGGGCGCGATCACCCGGGACCGTCTGCATGCTCTGCGGGAGGCTGATGCCATTTTGCGCGATGAGTTCGATAAGTGCGGTCTGGCAGAAAAGACCTGGCAGTACTTCATCGCCATTCCCGACATCAAGAGCGTCGGTGT
>JAFQDY010000064.1 GCA_017399325.1 Oscillospiraceae bacterium | reverse complement strand
ATCCCAGAATGCCCACCCTGTGCGGCCTGCGCCGCAGAGGCTACACGCCTCAGGCCGTCCGCAATTTCTGCGAGCGCATCGGCGTTGCCAAGTCCCCCTCCACCGTGGAGTACGCATTCCTGGAGCACTGCCTGCGGGAAGATCTGAACGAAACTGCAGAGCGTGTTATGGCAGTTCTGCGCCCTGTGAAGCTGACCATCACCAACTATCCCGAGGGTCAGACCGAACTCTTCGATGTGGAGAACAACCCCAATCGTCCTGAGGACGGCACCCGTCCCGTCTCCTTCTCCCGGAATCTGTGGATCGAAGCCGACGACTTCCTGCCGGAGCCCGTGCCCAAGTACAAGCGTCTGTATCCCAATGGTCTGGAATGCCGCCTGAAGGGCGCTTACCTGATCAAGTGTACCGGCTACAACACCGATGAAAACGGTAATGTGACAGAGGTTCTGGCTGAGTATGACCCTGAAAGCAAGGGCGGCAACCCCGCCGATGGCCGCAAGGTCAAGGGCGCTACCATCCATTGGGTAGACGCCGCCACCTCTCTGGACGCTGAGGTCCGTCTGTATGACAATCTGTTCTCCGACGCCGCCCCCGACGCCGCTGACAAGAATTTCCTGGACTGCCTGAATCCCGACTCTCTGGAGATCCTGCAGGGCTGTAAGGTAGAGGCCGCCCTTGGCAACACCCAGCCTGCCGACCGTTTCCAGTTCATGCGTACCGGTTATTTCTGTGCCGACAGCAAGGATTCCAAGCCCGACCATCTGGTATTCAACCGCGCCGTGTCTTTGAAGGACAGCTTTAAGCCCGGCAAATAAGTATATGTGTGACACAAGCGGATGTTTTGTGACATCCGCTTGTGTTTTTCTCCGATTTCTTTGCGTTTTGTTTGCGATATCATAACTTTTCCTTGACACATTCATCTGGAATGTGATACTATTTTTGCAGATAAAAGGGAGTAGTTCGCGCCTCGGCGTAGCAGTGTTCGTCATACCGGCTTTTGCCCGGACCTGCATTGGAACAAGACTTTTATTGCCCCGGCAATAGAGGTCTTTTTTATTACGCCTTTTGCCGGAAACTCACCGAAACATTGTGAAGGAGAATGAACCCATGTTAAAAGCAGTCATCTTATTTGCCATCGGTCTTGTTCTGCTGATCAAAGGCGGCGACTGGTTCGTTGACGGCGCTACCGGCATCGCAAGACGCTTCAAAATTCCCGAGATCATCGTTGGCGCCACGGTCGTTTCCATCGGCACCACCCTCCCCGAAGTCATGGTCTCCGCCACCGGCGCACTGGCCGGACAGGGTTCCATGGCCTACGGCAACGCCATCGGTTCCATTATCTGCAACACCTCTCTGATCGCTGCCATCACCCTGGCTATCAAGCCCGGCCCCGTGGATCCCAAGGCCCTGAAGATGCCCGTCATTTTCTTCTTTGTCTCTGCTGCCATCTACTGTGTCGCCGCTTACTTCATGGGCGAGTTCACCCGTCCTCTGGGCTTCCTGCTGCTGGCCATTTTTGTGGTCTATATGGTCATTACCGT
>JAFQDY010000063.1 GCA_017399325.1 Oscillospiraceae bacterium | reverse complement strand
TGGAAAACAGTTGACTTTTTGCTTATGTTTGTTATCATATACAGTAGGTTGTATTTTAAGATACAACGAAAAAGGGAGTGTTTTCTATGTACAGTAAAGATGTGGTTGTCCGTTGTGAGTCCGGTTTGCACAACAAGCAGGCTACCTATTTTGTTCAAAAGGCAAACGAGTTTGAGTCCAGTATCTATATGATCTCGGATGAACGGAAAATGAATGCTAAGAGTCTGCTGGGTATTATGTCCTTGGGTATCGTTACCGGCACAACTGTTACATTAAGTGCCACCGGACCTGATGAAGAGTCTGCGGTCAATTCCCTTGCCGATCTTCTACAAAGAGATATTTACTGATTGTATAGTGGTTAACCGCCTCAATGCACATTCCTGCGTTGGGGCGGTCTTTTCGGAGATGTGTATGCGTATTGATGAATTAAAGGAAAAGGCGGCTGCTTTGCCGCAAGTTCCGGGCGTATATATTATGCGGGACAAGTCCAATCAAGTGATTTATGTGGGCAAGGCAAAGAAACTGAAGAACCGGGTGAGTCAATACTTTGTTGACACAGTGTCACACTCTCCGAAAACCCGGTTGATGGTCAGCAAAATCCATGATTTTGATGTAATCGTTTCCCCATCTGAATTTGAAGCGCTGGTTTTGGAATGTTCGCTGATTAAGCAGCATATGCCAAAATATAATATATTGCTGAAAGATGATAAGGGTTATCCGTTTGTGCGGTTAGATGCAAACAGTGCGTTTCCTATGATTACACTGGTAAATAAGCGAGCCGATGACGGCGCAATTTATTTTGGACCGTACGGAAGCCGCGGCATCACGCAGGATCTGATCGATGCTGTGAAACTGACGTTGAAATTGCCCTCTTGCAATAAGAAATTTCCGCGGGATATGGGCAAAGGTCGCCCATGCCTGAACTACCATATGAATCAATGTGAAGGCTGGTGTCAGAAAGAGCAGCTGGCTGAGGCTTACCAGCAGCGCATCGCCCAGGCGAAGCAACTGTTGCAAGGAGATTTTAAGCAGGTATCTGCACAAATTAAAAAACAAATGCTGGATGCGTCTGAGAAATTGAATTTTGAATTGGCCGCAAGTCTTCGAGATCAATTGAAGGCCGTGGAGGCCTTGGGACAAAAGCAGTTGGTGACCGGCGCAGGAAATAGCGACACCGATGTGATCGGGTTCTATCAAACGGAATCTAAGGCCTGCTTTACCGTTCTTCATTTTTGCGGTGGTAGTTTGCTGGATAAGGAATATGAGATCTTACTGCCTGCAGATGACCGGGAATCGGCAGTTTCCAGTCTTGTGACACAGTTTTACCTGAACCGAGGTTATGCGCCAAAATTTATTTTCTTACCCTTTGCACTGGCAGACTCAGAACTCATTGAAGATCTGTTCCGTCAGCGTTTGACAACCAACACGAAGATCAAAGTGCCTGCGCGGGGAGATAATGTCCGCCTTGTGGAAATGGCGCGTATGAATGCGGTTGAGGAAGTGGAACGCATTACCTCGAGAGAGGAGAGAACGGATAATGTTCTTTCACTGCTTGGTAAGATGTTAAAAATCCCTGCGCCCAAGCGGATCGAGTCATTTGATATTTCCAATATATCCGGAACGGATATTGTTGGCAGTATGGTCGTATTTATGAACGGCAAACCTAAAAAGAGTGATTATAAGCGCTTTTCCATTCGGGATATTGATGAGCAGGACGACTATGCCTGTATGCACCAGGTGATAATAAGGCGCTTTGCACATCTGAAAAATGCAGATGCAGGTTTTGATCAAACGCCGGATCTGATCTTAATTGACGGCGGAATTGCTCACGCGCAGGTTGCTTTGCGGGCGTTGGATGCATTAAATATGCAGATCCCTGTATTTGGAATGGTAAAAGATGACAGACACCGTACCAGAGGGCTGGTAACGCCCGACGGAATGGAAATTGCGATCGATACGCAGCAGTCTGTCTTTGCTTTTATTGGTTCCATACAAGAGGAAACTCACCGCTTTGCCATCACCTATCACAGACAATTGCGAAGCAAGCGATTGCAATATTCCGAATTGGACCGCATTCCCGGTGTGGGTCCTAAGCGAAAGGCTGCGCTGTTAAAAATATTTCAGTCGATTTCTTCTATAAAACAGGCATCTTTGGAAGAATTACTTCGTGTTCTGCCTGCTGATGCGGCAAACAGTGTTTACAGATATTTTCACAACACAAATGGTGAGTAGGGGAGTGTTATGCGAGTTATTACCGGTAAAGCGCGTGGCGTTGTATTGAAGACACCGAAGGGAATGTCCACAAGACCCACCGCTGACAGAGTGAAAGAGGCGCTTTTCAGTATCATTCAATTTGAGATACCGGCGGCAAAGGTTTTGGACCTGTTTGGCGGCACGGGACAACTGGGAATCGAGGCACTCAGCCGTGATGCGAAATCTGCTGTTTTCGTGGATGCGGACAGGGAAGCCTGCGCCTTGATTCGTGAGAATTTGAAGCGCACAAAGTTAGATTCGCAAGCAAAGGTTATTTGTTCGGATTATGCTTCTTTTCTGCGTTCTTGTAACGAAATGTATGATATTATCTTCTTAGATCCGCCATATTCTGAAACTTTTTTGGAAAATTCACTAAAAATGATATCAGAAATTGACATTTTGCAATCTGGTGGTATAATAGTTACGGAACGCCCTGCTGGGAAGGACCTGCTATGCGACTTTCCGGGCTTTTCCAGGTCAAAGGATTATAAATATTCCAAGACAATTTTAACGATTTTCCGTAAGGATTGAACATAGAGGTCTAAATGAAAGTTGCCATTTATCCCGGAAGTTTTGATCCGATTACAAGCGGCCATTTGAATATTATTCGCCGTGCTGCAAATATTTTTGATCGCTTGATCGTCTGTGTTATGGTCAACGGAACTAAACAGCCACTGTTCTCTCAAGAAGAACGGGTTCAAATGATTCGTGATGTTGTGGCAGATATCCCTAATGTGGAAGTTGACGCTTCCCGGGATCTGCTGGCAGAATATGCCAAGAAAAAGGGTGGCTGCGTGATCGTGAAGGGGTTGCGAGCCGGTTCGGATTTTGAAAATGAGTTCAGTATGGCCATTATTAACAACAAGATCAACCCCAATCTAGATACTATGTTCTTAACCGCAGAACATCAATATATGTATCTTAGTTCCAGCACGGTAAAAGAACTGGCCGGCTACGATGTCGATCTGTCCGAATTCTTGCCGGAACAGGTTATACCCGTCTTTAAACAGCGAATTGCTGATGTACGTCAAGGAGGAAATAGAAAATGAACGAGCAAAACATTGAAGATATCATCTCTGCGTTGTACGATATGGTGCAGGATGCCCGTGCCCTTCCTTTGGGCGCCGACAAGTGCATTTTGGAGCGTGATAAGGTTCTGGATATGTTGGATGAGATCATTGCCCAATTGCCCGTAGAACTGAAGCAGGCCCGTACCATCGTTGAGTCCCGCAACGAACTGATCGGTCAGGCTCGCCGTGAGGCTGAGAATATGATCCGTCAGGCTCAGGAACAGGTTACCAGAATGGTTTCCGAGGAGGCTATCTATCAAGAGGCTAAGCGTCAGTGCCAGGAGATGGTCCTGCAGACCAAGACCCGTATGGCTGATTTGCGCAAAGCAAGCAACGACTATATGGATGA
Source organism: Oscillospiraceae bacterium (assembly GCA_017399325.1). Lineage (GTDB taxonomy): Bacteria > Bacillota > Clostridia > Oscillospirales > Oscillospiraceae > Faecousia. The sequence continues at coordinate 5,759 of JAFQDY010000063.1, read as the reverse complement.
TGCTCTGCGTCGTACCGAGGAAGCAGTTGCTCTGTCCCTGGATGACGTGCGTGATACCCGTGCTAAGTTCAAGGCTCTGATCGATGCGCAGGAAAAGCGCTTTGATCCCGCTGAGGACGAGGTATAATTACGTAAATTTAAAACAGCTCAAAAAGAGATTTTTGGGCTGTTTTTTTGTAGATTTCTGGAGGTAATTGATGAATTATTTGGACAATTATAAGTTTTGGTGTGATGCGCAGTTATCTGCGGGTGATAAAGATGAACTTTTGCAATTGAATAATAATGAAGAGGAATTAAAAGGCCGTTTCGGCTGTGATTTGCAGTTTGGTACTGCGGGTATGCGCGGCATTATGGGTATGGGCAGCAACCGTCTGAATGTGTATACTGTTCGCAGAGCGGCGCAGGGTATGGCTGCCTGGTTGACTTCTACCGATCTGCCACAAAAGGCTGCCATTGGTTACGATTCCCGTCATAACTCACAAAGGTTTGCACAGGTCTGCGCCGTTGCTTTTGCTGAGGCGGGTATCCGAACCTGGTTATATGATCGTCTTGCGCCCACGCCTATGCTTTCCTTTGCGGTCCGTGAACTGGGCTGTGGTTGCGGCATCGTGATTTCTGCAAGCCACAATGCCGGTGAATACAACGGTGTGAAATGTTACGGCCCGGACGGTTGTCAGATGACAGATGAACCTGCTGCGATCGTAACAGAAATGATAGGCAAAGTGCCTTATTTCGTTCCGGAAAAGAAATCCTTCTATGCATATATGGAGGAGGGATTGATTTCCTATATCGATCAGAGCATATGGGAAAAATATTATCAAACTGTTCTTGCCGAGGCCGTTATTCCGCAGGCTATTCGGGAGTCAGGGCTGAATGTTGTTTATACACCGCTTTGCGGCACCGGCAACGAGCCGGTTCGTGAAGTGCTCGGCCGCTTGGGCGTTAATATCACGGTTGTGCCTTGCCAGGAAAAACCGGATGGTGATTTTAAGACCTGTGAGTACCCCAACCCTGAAACAGATGCAGCCCTCAACGAGAGTTATAAGGTCGCTGACACCGCCCCTTGCGATTTAATTCTCGGAACTGACCCGGATGCTGACCGCGTGGCAATTGCCGTACCGGACGGTTGTGGAGGTTATCAGAAACTCTCCGGCAACGAACTCGGCTGCTTGCTGCTGGACTATATTTTGAAGGCTCGCTCCCAAAAGAACGATATTCCCGATGGCGCTATTGCAGTGCGCAGTATCGTATCTTCTCCGCTGGCGGATCGTGTTGCAGAAAAATACGGAATTGAAATGCGCGCTGTGCTTACCGGATTTAAGTATATTGGCGGTGAAATTCTGAAACTGGAAAGTACCGGAGAGGAAAAGAAGTTCATCTTTGGCTTTGAAGAAAGTTGCGGCTACCTGAAGGGCACTTACGCAAGAGATAAAGATGCCATCGTAGCATCTATGCTGGTTTGCGAAATGGCTGCCAATTTGAAGTTGCAGGGCAGAACGATCTTAGATGCGCTTCGGGAACTTTATGGGACATACGGCTACTATTTGGCGCATGTGCAGAGCATTGAACTTACCGGCGCTGATGCGATGGAGAAAGCAGCCAAGATTATGATCGATCTGCGTCAATCCATTCCGGAGACTATTGGCGGTGTTCGTATCACTGCTGTAAATGACTATTGTACCGGTATTTCGAAAAATATTGTTGTCGGCACTGAATCCAAAATTGATCTGCCGTCGTCCAACGTGCTGGAATTCATCCTTGGTGATCGCGGCAGTGTGATTGCCCGGCCATCCGGAACAGAACCGAAAGTGAAATTTTATTACACTGTTGTTGCTGACAGTAAAGAAGCAGCGAAGATTTTGCTTGATGCAATGATTGCACAAATGGCGATCTGATGTGTGTTTTTTGAACAGGGACATTAACTTGTCCCTGTTCTTTTTTTGCATGATGACGAATACCATTAAACAGAAGGGAGAGGAGTGTATGAAAACAAAAATGAATCACGGGACGATCCCCGGTTGGTTATCGGCCGCGGTCATCGGTGGCGTAATAGCAATCATTATCAGTATTGGGATTTCAATGCTTGCTGCGAATCTGTTATTGAACGGTAGGATAGGGGAGACGGCTGTGGGCATATTAACATTTTTCGCACGTCTGCTCTCAGTAGTGCTGGGTTGTTTGATTGGGACAAAACTTCACAAAGAAAAATGTATCCAGACCGTTGCGGTTATTTGCGCGGTGTATTTGATTGTACTCATTGCTATGGGGATCATATTATTTGATGGCTCGTTTCATCAATTTGGAGCAGGTCTCCTTTCTGTGATTGCGGGTGGCGCAATTGCCTGCTTGATCAAACTAAGACCCAAGAAAAATAAAAATCACGCAGTGCGTGTGCGCAGATAGAGTTGTACATTTTTTACAACGGGAGGTTATTGCGATTTTGTTATGTAAAATTGAACAAAAGATATGAATTCAATATATTGTGTTGCATCGGCACCGTAGAGGACTATATATTGATGTTTCTAGAGAAAATGAATAAATATACGATATATGCAAAAATGGTTTACATAATCGTGTTGACATAAAAATATGCATAATTCACAAAAAAAGAAAAAATATACATTTTCACTTGAATTCGGCGGCAATATGGTGTATAGTAACTAAGCATATGTTTTATTGGTCGTTTTGTGCCCAAAAGCATTGTTTTTGCACCCATTCTGCTTAAATTGAGTGTGGCTGATGGGGGCATTGAGATATGAAATTCCGCGCATTATTTGATCGCTTACAGTTTACCGTTTCTCCGCTTTTGTTGCTTTATTCTACGGTTTGGGTGCTGGGATTGATTGCGGGATTATGTTGTGCAAATGCATATGCTTACAGTTTGTATTTATCAGAGAATTTTTTTGTTTCCGGCTACATCTCTTTTATTGGATTGGTTGCGGTTACGGTTCTTCCGATTGTACTGGTTGGATTTTCCTTGCTGAAAACAATGCCATTTCTCACCTGCTTGGTTATTTCTGTTGAGTCAGTGTGTCGTGGATATTGCGGAATGCTTGTTTTTCTTGTGTTAGGCGGGGGAGCATGGGTGGTACGCTTTTTAATTCTCTTTTCAAGCGCCTGTGCATCTGTGATTATGTGGTGGCTGATATTCTGCCATCGATATGTTGATCGCCAACGTCTTAAGAGAGATATTTTGATTGGTATATTATTGGCAGTTATTGTTTCTGTCGTTGATATTATTCTGATTGCACCGTTTTTGTCAGAGTTATTTTTGTACATTAAAGAAGGGTTCGCTTATTCATGTTGGATCTAATTAAAGCCTATGAAAATTACCTATCCAAGGTAAAACAGGCATCTGCCAACACAATCTGCTCCTATATGCGAGATATCCGCCAATTTGCGGACTGGCTGGAAGTGGATATTCTGGATGCCACCCAACTGAATATTAGTAATTACCTGCACTATCTGGAGGAAGACGGCCGTTCTTCTGCCACTGTCTCCAGAACACTTGCCAGTTTGAAAAATTTCTACGTTTACCTGGTTTCTTCCGGTTTTTGCGAGAAAACACCTGTTATCGATATCAAGGTCAGCAGGGGAGAAAAGAAATTGCCGCAGATCCTCACCGGCAGAGAGATCGAATTGCTGCTTGCACAGCCTGTCTGCGTGGATGCTAAGGGTTATCGCGACAAGGCAATGCTGGAGGTTATGTATGCGACCGGCATTCGTGTCAGTGAACTGATCGAGTTGGATTTAGATGATGTCAATCTGGAACTTGGTATCATCAAGTGCAACACCGCCAAGAAGGCGAGAGTCATTCCGCTGTATCCTGCTGCATTGCGTGCGTTGTCCATCTATATTCGGGATATTCGCGAGTCTATGCTGGCCGCATCCGATGAACCGGCGCTTTTCGTGAATGTTAACGGCTCCAGAATGAGTCGCCAGGGATTTTGGAAGATCCTTAAGTATTATCAGGCATCTGCCCATATCGAGAAGGAAATTACGCCCCACACGCTCAGACACAGTTTTGCGGTACATCTTCTTGAAAATGGTGCTGATCTGGGTTCTTTGCAGGAACTGATGGGACATTGTGACATTTCTTCCACACAAATGTATACCCATTTGATTAATCAAAAACTGAAATCTGTATATGAAAAATGCCATCCTAAGGCTTAAAAGGTCTATCGCTCATGGGAACGATAGACCTTTTTATTATGCAAAACCCCTCTTCACAAGGCACGAAGAGGGGAGTGTAACATATTTACAAGCCGGTCATTGCGGCCAAAACCTCAACTTCCAGTTTTTGAATTCTTCTTTGCATCGAAAGACCTTCCTCAATAGAAACGTCAGTGAATGTGCCGTTTTTGGTGCAAACGATCCGGTTTGTTTTGCCGTTAAGCAGCAGTTCAACGGCCATATAGCCCATTTTGGTTGCGTTGACCCGATCCCGACCGGTGGGAACACCACCGCGCTGAATATGACCAAGGACAGTAACACGCGGATCGAGGTCGATCTTTTCTTTGATTTTTGCTGCAATTTCGGAAGCAGATCCGGAGCCTTCGGCAACAACGATCATATAGTGGGTAAATCCGTTGAATCTGGCGCGACGGATTTTTTCAACAACATCACGTTCAAAATCAAATGGTTCTTCCGGAACCAGAACGGCCGTTGCACCAACAGCCAGCCCTACATACATGGCCAGGAAGCCGGCGTTTCTGCCCATAACTTCCACAACAGAACACCGTTCGTGGGACTGCATAGTATCGCGCAGCCGGTCAATGCATTCAATTGCGGTGTTTGCAGCGGTATCAAATCCAATAGAATAATTGGTGCAACTAATGTCGTTATCGATGGTTGCTGGTATACAAATCACATTGATTCCTTTTTGTGATAATGTACTTGCGCCGCGAAATGTGCCGTCACCGCCAATGGCTACAATGCCATCCAGGCCAAGAAATTTGCAGGTAGAAACAGCTTTGTTAAGACCTTCTTCGGTCATAAATTCCTTACTACGGGCCGTGTAGAGGATCGTGCCGCCGCGATCAATTGTATGAGAGATATTCTTTTCGTCAAGGCGAATCAAGTCGCCGTTGATCAATCCGTTATAGCCACGGCGAATGCCGTAACATTCGATGCCGTGGAAAATTGCCGTACGAACGACAGCACGGACAGCGGCATTCATTCCCGGTGCATCGCCACCACTGGTGAGCACACCAATGCGTTTAATACTCATAATTGACCTCCTGTTAAGAAGATTGTTCTTTAAAGATATTTTAACACTTAGCAGGGAAGAAGTAAAGAATAAAGTTTTCTGTAGGTAACTGTACGTTTAAGTTCAAATGTCTGGGCATCCTTAGTGGATTAATCAGTTTAGATTCCGCTGTCAATCGTGTAGCGAAGGAAAGGCGGTAGACAATCATAATCTAATAATATACGATTTATAAGGCAAACGCAATCAAACGGAACGATAGACGTAACAGAGAGGAAGATACTTGACAATATAATCTTTGTATGGTATAAAAAGAACTAACGCAACAAAATAAAAATTTTGTTGCGTTCGAGGTAGTTTTGTGCTATAATAGTGTACAGATCAAGAATTGGTGCCCTTTGGCTGTATTTTGGTCTTTTGACATATGTGGTCTGTTGCATTATCATTATTGTACTTATACTTATTATATGTATGCCGATTGTGCTTGCTGTAAATGAGTTGATTACATGTATCGATCCTCTGTTAGTTCTGATGGATTTAATTGCCCTATGAT
>JAFQDY010000062.1 GCA_017399325.1 Oscillospiraceae bacterium | reverse complement strand
GAACCCGGCCTGCGGCAGGTAGCGGAAAATGATCTGTATGCCCTGTCAGCAGACTATACAACCGGCGAAATTGCCGTGTTGGAAAAGAATACCGGCAAGATTTGGTATTCTAACCCCCCCGATCGCGCAAACGATAATCTTAGCGCGATGAAAACGAGACTCAACTCTCAAATTCACGTTGATTTCCTGAACACCAAAGAGTGTATTACAACCACATTTGATAACTACGGCGAAAGTATCAGAAGAGGTTGTATGACCCATGAACTGATTGAAAACGGCATTAAGTTTACCTTCGCATTCCCCAAAACGGGCGTAATCATTCCTTTGCAGTACACCCTGCAGGAGGATGGCCTGTTGGCGGAAATCGTTACCAGTGAGATTCAGGAACTGTGGACCGAGCGTTTCATCATCCAGAACATTACCTTCCTGCCCTTCTTCGGCGCAGGCGGACTGGAAGATGAGGGCTATCTGTTCGTACCCGACGGCTCCGGCGCATTGATTGAGTTCAATAATATGAAGCAATCCAGCCAGTCTTACTTCGGCGATTTTTACGGAACGAACACCATCAATCAGGAAGAGACCGCATCCACCATGGTCAGCGAATTGGTTTCTATGCCTGTGTTTGGCGCCAAGTGCAACGACAGCGCCTTCCTGGCAGTAATTATGAACGGCGATGCCAACAGTAAGGTATACGCATCCACCAGCAGAAAGACCAGTTCCTATAACCAGGTTTACTCCTCTGCCACAATCAGAGAGTATGCAATCAAGCATATGGAAGGCCGCCAAGCATTCGGCGGCGGTCAGAACAGCCGGATATATGAGGCCAGCAGAAATCTGCTGGAAGATCATAACTATGCTGTGAAGTACTTCTTCCTGGAGCAGGATAAGGCTGACTATGTCGGTATGAGCGAATGCTATCGGGACTACCTTGCAGAGCAAAATGCGCTGAAAACTTCTCCGTTGGCAGAGCAGAAGTACCTGGTTCTGGATGTTTTGGGCGCAGTGTCCATCGAGGAGTACGTGTTTGGTGTGAAGATGCCGGTTGTTACGGCTATGACCACCTACAGCGAACTGCTGGATATGGTCAAGGAACTGAAAGCCAACGGTGTTGATAACCTGATCATCAACTACATTGGCGCCTATAAGGGCGGTTTGAACGCCAAATCTCAGGACAAGATGAAGGCAGAATCCGAATTGGGCACCAAGAAAGAATTCCGCGAACTGGTGGAATATCTGGAAAGTGAAAATGTAATGCTGTTCCTGGAGTGTAACCCTGTCGACCTGTACAAGACCGGCAACGGCTATAATGTAAACGGCGACGCATCCAAGGGCTTCTTCAACGCCTATGGATTCCAGTACCAGTATGAACTGGATACCTACAAATCCATTGCGGCTGACCGCTGGCGTGTGATGTCTCCGGATCTGGTCCCCGCCTTTGTTCAGAACTTTGCTGAATCTGTTGAGACTTGGGATATCAATCAGATTTCCGTAGATCGTCTGGGCGAAGCCCTGTATTCCAACTACGATAAGGATAATTACATTTCCAGAACTATGACCAAGCAGTTGTGGACGCAGGCCTTGCGTGAAGCCAGCAAGACTTTGGACTATGTGATGGTTCACAACGGCAATGCTTATACTTTGCCTTATGTGGATATTATTACAGACCTGTCCAACAGTAACAGTGACTTTGATATGGAAGACCAGACCATTCCGTTCTATCAGATCGCATTCCAGAATACCAAGGTTCTGGCATCTGAAGGCTTTAATACAACGGTTGACTACAGACAAGCGTTTATGAAGGCTTTGGAATCCGGTTCCAGCATAAAGTTCAATCTGTTCAATGCGGAAACATCTACATTGGTCGGTACAAAGCACAACGACAAGACTTCCTATTCCTATGCATTCTGGAAAGATACAATTATTGAAATGTATCAGGAATACCAGACAGTTATGCAAAACTTCGCCAGTGAAGAGATCGTTAATCACGAAATCGTAGAAAAAGATATTGTCGTGACCGAATATGAATCCGGCAAGATTATCTTCAACTATAGCGAAGAACCCTATACCTATGGCGATGTAACCGTCGAAGCCAATGACTACAAACTTCTGTTAGGAGGTGCGAAATGAGAAGACTCGGAAAACATAGATTTGCCTTTACTTCGGACGATAAAGCCGGTCTGCTCTTCGTGCTGCCTTTTATCATTGGCTTTATCTGGTTCTTCTTCCTGCCCTTGATGGACTCTATTGTCTACACATTCAACCGCATCAAGGTTGGTCCTGATGGCTTGGAAATGACATGGATCGGCTTGGAAAACTGGAAGACCGCATTGTTTGGAGACGCAACATTCTTCAAAGGCTTGATCTCCCAGTTCTCCAGCGCATTGGTAAAGATTCTGGTCATTATTTT
>JAFQDY010000004.1 GCA_017399325.1 Oscillospiraceae bacterium | reverse complement strand
CGCCATCAAATTCACCTCCAACATACTACAGAAAACGAATCGTTTCGCGCAAAAAGCACGAAACCATCACGCTACCATCCTTATAATATAAATATTTTTTTGTGCTGTCAATACAATTTTTGAAAAAATATGTTGATTTTTTCGGCAAAGTTTATTATAATACACTTGGTATACAAAAACAGGGCACCGAGCAGGTAATAGTGTAAAAACGAATCGATTCGTTTTTGTGCAATACTCACAAACACTGCGAATTTGATGCATTTTACGTCCGTTCGGAGTGCCTTTCCGAAAAAACACTTTATATAAAATCGGGACAAAGTGAGGAACGTTCCGATGGTGTTTTTGATGTAATTTATATTGTAAGAAAGGTGAAAAAGGAATGGGCGAAACGATTCTGAAAATGCAAGGCATTCAGAAATATTTCTCCGGCGTTCACGCGCTGAAGGGCGTTGACTTTGAACTGAGAGCCGGTGAAGTACATGCGCTGATGGGTGAAAACGGTGCCGGCAAATCCACATTGATCAAAGTGCTTTGCGGCATACATAAAAAAGACGGCGGTTCTATCACTTACTTTGGTGAAGATACGGAGTTTGCAAATATTGCAGAATCCCAGGCTGCCGGCATCAGCGTAATTCACCAGGAACTGAATATGATGAATGACCTGACGGTTGCGCAGAATATGTTCATTGGCCGTGAGTTTAAGAAGAGCGGCCTGATCGACGACCGGAAAATGGAAGAAGAAGCAAAATTGCTTTTTGACAGAATTGGTGTGCATATCGATCCGAACTGCAAGTTGGGCAATCTGACCGTTGGTAAACAGCAGATGGTTGAAATTGCAAAGGCAGTTTCCCGGGATTGCAAGTTGCTGGTTCTGGACGAACCCACCGCAGCGTTGACCCTCCCCGAAGTCGAGGAGTTGTTCAAGATTATGCGGGATCTGCAGGCAAAGGGAATCGGTATGATCTATATCTCCCACCGTATGGACGAGATCAACCGCATCTCCGACAGAGTTACCGTTATGCGTGACGGCGAGTATGTTGGCACTGTGAACACCGCTGAAGTCACTAAGGACGACATCGTGAAGATGATGGTCGGCCGCGTGATTATGGGCGAGCAGAAGACCGCTTCCAATGTGCCTGCCGATGCGCCTGTACTGCTGGAAGTCAAGAATCTGAACGCAGGCAAGGAAGTCAAGAATGTCAGTTTCCAACTGCGCAAAGGTGAGATCCTGGGCTTTGCAGGTCTGATGGGCGCCGGCAGAACCGAAGTGGTTCGCGCCCTTTACGGTGCAGACCCCAGACAAACCGGTGAAATTTACTTAAACGGCAAACGTGCAAAGATCAAAACACCTACTCAGGCGGTCAGAAACGGCATCTGCTACCTGTCCGAAGACCGGAAGCGTTACGGCTTGATGCTGGATAAGTCTGTTTCTGAAAATACCACCATCGCTTCTGTAGACCATTTCATCACAGCCGGTATCATCAACGATGCCAAGATGAAGAAGGATTCTGCCGAGTATAACGAAAAACTCCGCACCAAGACACCTTCTATGGACCAACTTTTGAAGAACCTCTCCGGCGGCAACCAGCAGAAGGTCATCATCGCCCGCTGGCTGATGAAAAACGCCGACATCTTCATCTTCGACGAGCCCACCCGTGGTATTGATGTGGGTGCAAAGAGTGAAATTTATCGTCTGATGGAAGAATTGGTAGAGCAAGGAAAGTCGATCATTATGATCTCTTCCGAACTGCCTGAAGTTCTGCGTATGAGCGATAGAATTTTGGTTATGTGCGAAGGTCGTAAGACCGGTGAACTGGATATCTCTGAGGCAACTCAGGAGAAGATTATGCAACTTGCTACTATGCGAGAGGAGAATTGATATGAGCAACAATAAAACATTAACGAAAGCAAAATCTCTGCTGTCCGGCGGCAAGCAGAACTTTGTTATCATTTTGGCTGCCATCGTTTTGTTCGTGGTATTCTACCTGATCAACCCCGGTTTTGCCAGCAAGGGCAACTTGCTGACTATGACCAAGGCCCTCGTTCCCTATGCGATCCTGTCTTTGGGCGTTACCTTTGTTATCGCCACCGGCGGTATCGACCTGTCCATCGGTACGGTTTGTTTCGGCTCTGCTGTTTTGGCAGGCGCTCTGTGTAAGACCGGCGTTTCCGCTGACGAAGGCACTCTGTGGCTGACCATTCCCATCATTCTGGTTACCGGTTTGGTATTCGGCCTGATCAACGGTGTGTTGGTTGCTAAGTGCAAAATTGCTCCTTTTATTGCAACATTGGGCTCTATGCTCTTCTCCCGTGGCTTGACTGCTGTGGTGGCGGAAGCTGCCCGCGGCACATCTTCCGCTATCAAGTATCCCTCTACCGGTTGGTTCCAGAAGATTTTTACCAATCTGAACGGTTTCCCCATCGGTATTGTTTGGGTTTTGGTTCTGACTGTCATCTGTATGGTGGTTATGTACAAGACTAAAGTCGGCCGCTACATTCTGGCCATTGGCTCTAACGAAGAAGCTGCCCGCCTGTCCGGTATCAATACCGACAAGTACAAGATCATTGCTTACCTGATCTCTGGCGTGTTTGCTGCTCTGGCTGCTCTGTTCTATGTAGCCGCTAACCCCTCTTTGAACCTGGCTGCCGGTAACGGCATGGAACTGGACGCTGTTGCAGGCGTTTACATCGGCGGCACTTCCACCACCGGTGGCTCCGCAACCATCATCGGCACAATCCTGGGCTCCATGATCCTGGTCATCATCCGTCAGGGCCTGAACCTGGCTATGGCCGGCGGCGTTGGTATCTCCGCTACCAACATTACCTACGCAGTTACCGGCATTATCGTTGTCGGTGCTGTTATGCTGGATGTTCTGAAGAAGAAGAACGCAGCAAAGGTCAAGATCCCCGTAGAAGAGAAGAAAAAGCAGGAATCTGAACCCAAGGTTTAACAATTCCCAATCCATTCCATTCGTATAAGTGTGAGCCAAAGGCCCACTTAGAATAAAAACTCAAAATTTATTTTTAGGAGGAAACAATATGAAAAAGCTTATCGCATTGGCATTGGCACTGGTTATGCTTATGAGCCTGGCTGCATGTGCCCCCAAGGATAGCACCCCTGATGACACCGCTGGCGGCGACACCACCAGCAAGGGCACCATCGCTGTGGTCGCAAAGGGCGAGACCCACGCTTTCTGGCAGGCTGTTAAGGCCGGTGCTGTTGACGCTGGCAAGGCTGCTGGCTACAACGTCACCTTCCAGGGCCCCACTTCCGAGTCCGAGAGCGAAGTTCCCAACCAGCGCAACATGGTTGAGGCTGCTCTGAACACCAAGGACATCAAGGCTATCGTTCTGGCTACCATCGGCACCGGTTTCGTAGATCAGCTGACTGCTGCATACGACAAGGGTCTGCCCGTTGTTGAGTTTGACTCCGGTCTGTACTCCAATGGCGCT
>JAFQDY010000061.1 GCA_017399325.1 Oscillospiraceae bacterium | reverse complement strand
GATTTCCTGAAACTTTATGTGGAGATCGTGCAGATCCGATTCGGTGATACCATCACATTCCATTGGGAAACAGACGAGTCCCTGTATGACAGCGGCATTATTAAAATGTGCATTCAGCCCATTGTGGAAAATGCCATTCACCACGGTCTGCGGCCCAACGGCTACAAAGGAAACATTACCATATCTGTTTACCGGCAGGATGACGACCTGTGCGTTGCGGTAACCAACGACGGACAGGACATCAGCCGGGAGGAAATAGAAAAACTAAACGAGACGCTTAAAACAGGCGAAGGCTTGGAAGAAAACAAAGTGGGCCTGCGCAATGTCAATGAGCGAATCAAGTTGATTTACGGAAAAAAATACGGCGTGAGCATTTCCTGTTCTGAAGAAGATGCCTATGTCCGTGTTGTTCTCACATTTCCGTGCAGAAATATTTATGGGAGCGAGGAAACAAAATGATGCAGAAGACGAAAAGATGGATTTCGGTATTGCTGATGTTCACCCTGCTTTTCGCTTGCGCAGTTCCTGCATTTGCTGAAGAATCAGGCGATGCAACGAATGCGGATGGCGACTGGGTCTATCAGGATACCAAGGATGGTCTTGCGAATTATGCAAAGTACATCCAGCAGTATGCGGACGCAGCCCGTCCGGAAACTGAGGTGAGTATTGACATCACCCAGTTCCGTGTGGAGCAGCCTGCTGACACAGCTGTGCAATCTGCAACCGGCTTGTATCAGAACAAGGAAGGTTCTGAAACCGGTCTGGATATCGATGCAAAGGGCGAAAAGATCATTTTCACCGTGAATGTTCCGAAAACGGGCCTTTACAGTGTGGAAACGAAGTATTTCCCCAAGGATGAGACCAACAACCAGATTTCTTTCAGCCTTTACATTGACGGAGAACTGCCCTTTGTTGAGGCCAACAGTTGTTTGCTGGACCGTGTGTTCGTGAACGGTGCTGTTGAGCAGGACAAATACGGCGATGACCTTCGTCCGCAGGCATCTCAGGTTCCCCAGTGGAGAACCCAGATGCTTAGAGAGCAGACCGGCGTGTACGGTATGCTCCAGTTCTACCTGACAGAAGGCGCCCATGAGATCGCCATCAGTGTGGAAGGCTCTCCTATGCTCCTTGAGTCAATGACCCTGAAGCAGGAAGGCTATGTAATCTCCTATCAGGATTACATTTCTGTCTACAAGCAGAAAGGTTATGAAAAAGTGGAAAATGTTCTGGAAGTTTTCCAGGCAGAAAACTACTATGAACAATCCAGTTCCACCTTGTGGCCTGACTATGACCACACCAGTTCCAAGACGCAACCCTTCTCCTATAAAAATAATAAAATCAACTTCGGTGGCGGCAGCCAGTGGAAAGAGCCCGGTCAGTGGATCACTTGGGAGATCGAAGCCCCCGAGGACGGCCTGTATAATCTGGGCTTTAAGTACAAACAGGGTTATCTGGACGGTTTGTTCAGTTCCCGCAGAATCTATATTGACGATGTCGTTCCTTTCAATGAACTTAATGCGGTGCGCTTCAACTACACCACCCAGTGGAAGAATATGATTCTGTCGGATGCCAACAATGAGCCTTACAGCATTTTCCTGACAAAGGGCAAGCACTACATCACTATGGAAAATGTGATTGGCGATATGAGTGACACCTTCGCCATGCTGAGCCAGACCATTGAAGAACTGAACGAATTGTATCTGTCCATCATTATGATCACCAGCAGTGAGCCGGACCCGTACCGCGACTACTATTTGGATAAGCAATTGCCCAACCTGTCTTCTGACTTGATGGCGCTCTCCGAGCGTATGTCCAATGAGGCAAAGCGTATGGAACAGATCGTGGGCAAGAAGGGCGCAGAAAACGCCTATTTCGAAGATGTTGCTTACAACCTGAAGAGTTATGCCGAGAATATCGTCGACCTGACTTATAAAGACAGAATTGCTGATATGAAAAATGATATCAGCGGCTTGAGTTCCAAACTCAATGAATACCAGCGCCAGGCGCTGGACTTCGACTACATCGCTTTGATTTCCGAAGACCGGGAAATGGAAAGACCCACTATGAATTTCTGGGAGTGGATCGTCTATCAGGTCAAATGCTTCTTCCAGTCTTTCTTTACGGATAAGTACAAGGACGAAAAGGAAGAGGATGTCATTACCGTGTGGATGAACACCGGTACGGACCAGTTCCAGATCCTGCAGAATATGATCACCGATGAATTTACCCCCAGAACCGGCATCAAGGTGGACTTAAAGTTGGTTCAGGGTTCTCTGATCGAAGCAAAGGTTTCCGGCAACGGCCCCGATATTCAGATCGGCGCTGACTCCAATACGGTCGTTAACCTTGGCCTGCGTGGCGCCTTGGAAGACCTTGGCCAGTATGAAGACTATGACGAAGTTATGGCAGAGTATATGCCCGGCTCGGATATCCCCTTTATGCTGAACGGTAAGAACTTCGGTCTTCCCAATACCTGTCCTTTCAGCGTTATGTTTGTCAGAACAGACATCTTTGAAAGTATGGGTCTGTCCGTTCCCAAGACCTGGGATGAAGTGTACGATGTAGCGCAGGTGTTGCAGCGTTACAATATGTCTTTGGGTTGCGCTGCAAGTTTTGAAAACTTGCTGTACCAGAAAGGCGGCAGTTTCTATAACGAGAACCTGTCCGAAGTTGTATTCACAGAACCTGAGGCCGTCGAGGCACTGAAACAACATGCGGAATTCTACACGAAGTACGGTTTCCCGATCACATTTGACTTCGTCAGCCGTTTCAGAACCGGCGAAATGCCCATCGCGCTTGCAACCTATAATACCTACAGCACACTGAAGTATTCCGCTCCCGAAATCAGCGGCCTGTGGGAAATGTTTGTAATGCCCGGCACATTGCAGGAAGACGGCACGATCGACTATACACAGGTCGACAGTGCGCTGACCGGCGTGATTATGCTGGAAAGTGCCGTGAAGAAAGACGATTGCTGGGAATTCATCAAGTGGTGGTGCAGTTCCGAAGAACAGACCCGCTACGCACTGGATGTGGAAGCCAGTTTGGGTATTGCGGCAAGAGCAAACACTGCCAACCTGGTTACAATGGAAAATCTGGGCTGGACAAGAGAAGAACTTGCCGTCCTGAAAGAGCAGGCATCTCATCTGGAGTTCCTGCCGATCGTCCCCGGCTACTACTATGTTACCAGAGGCTTGCAGAACGCAAAACGCGGCGTTATTTATGAAAATGAAAATGCCCGTGAATTGTTAAGCGAGTGGAACATAAAGATCAATGACGAGTTGCTCAGAAAGCGACTGGAATTTGAACTGAATAACTAAAGGATGGGAAAGGGCGAAGAATAATGAGAGTAAAAAGATCTTTTTCTCAGCGCCTAAAAGATAACGGAAAACGCATCAAAGCAGACCGTGCCTGTTATTTCATGATCGCGCCGTTTATGTTGCTGTTTATCACATTTACGGTTTTGCCTGTTGCGGCTGCGATCGGATTGAGTTTCACGGACTTCAATATGTTGCAGACTCCTAACTTTGTAGGCCTTGACAACTACAGGACTTTGTTCCTGAATGATGATGTTTTTATCATCGCCGTTAAAAATACATTGATTCTGGCCATGGTTACCGGACCTTTGAGTTATATTGCATGTTATGTTTTCGCTTGGTTTATCAACGAATTGCCCGGCAAACTGCGTGCGATCATGACAGTCGTGTTCTATGCGCCGTCTATTTCCGGCGGTGTTCTGACGATTTGGACATACATCTTCAGCGGTGACCGTCTTGGTATTTTGAACAGTTTCCTGGTCCGGTTCGGCTTCATTGATGCTCCCATTCAATGGCTGACCGATACGGACTATATGATGACCTGCTGTATCATCGTGCAACTTTGGCTCAGTTTGGGCACCAGTTTCCTGTCCTTTATGGCAGGTTTCAAGACCGTTGATACTACCTTGTATGAAGCAGGCGCTATCGACGGCGTTAAGAACAGGTTCCAGGAAGTTTGGTTCCTGACACTGCCCCAGATGAAACCCCAGTTGCTGTTTGGTGCGGTTATGCAGATCGCAAGTTCCTTTGCAGTTGGTGCGATCCCTATGCAATTGACCGGCTTCCCCTCCACAGACTATGCGACCCATACGATCATTGCCCACGTGCAGGACTATGGTAGCACAAGATTTGAGTTGGGTTACGCCTGTGCGATCAGTACGGTTCTTTTGTTGGTGATGTTGTTGGTCAACAAGGTCGTCAACAAAGTATTGGTGGACAATTAAGGAGAGATTTATGAGAAGAATTAGAATTCACAAACAATTAAATCGCTCCCATTTCGGTAACTTTACCATCTTCTTTGGCCTGGTTGCCGTCGGCGTGTTTATGGCGCTGCCCCTGTATTTGAGTATCGTCACATCCCTGAAACCACCTGAAGAATTGTTCATCTTCCCGCCGCGTTTCTATGTAGTTAACCCCACCGGCAAGAACTTTTCAGAACTGTTCCAGTTGGTGACCGATACGGTCGTCCCGTTGAGTAGATACTTATTTAATAGTATCTTCGTCAGTGTGGCCAGCACCACCTTTGGTGTTATCATCGGTGCTATGGCGGCGTATCCCTTTGCAAAGAAAAAGTTCCTTGGCAGAGAGACTATGTGGAAATTGATCATGCTGACCCTGCTGTTTTCCGGCGGTGTTACCGCGTTGCCTTCTTACATTATCAAGGCAAAATTGGGCCTGATCGATACATATTGGGTACTGATCCTGCCCCAGTTGGCATCCACTTTGCATATGTTCCTGATGCGTCAGTTTATGCTCCAGATCCCCGATGTACTGCTGGACGCAGCAAAAATTGACGGCGCAGGCGATATGAGAATCTTCTACCATGTGGTGCTGCCCAACATTAAGCCCGCGTGGATGACGGTTATGGTGCTGACCTTCATGTCGGTTTGGAATACCGGTTCTGCCGGCGTTATCTGGAGCGAACCTCTGAAACTGTTACCCACTGCTTTGAGCCAGATCACCACTGCAGCGATCTCCAGAACAGGTGTGGCAGCCGCCGCCTCTGTACTGCTGATGGTACCTCCCATTGTTTCCTTTGTGGTTACGCAAAGCAAGATGCTGCAAACAATGGCACATTCCGGCATTAAAGACTAAGAAAGGAGATAGATCTATCATGAAAAAAGCAATTGTTGCAATACTTGTGATGGTACTTATGCTGTCTTCTTTCGGAACAGTCGCATATGCCAGACAACCGGATAAAGCATATACATATGACCATACCGGTACAGAAGCAGTACCTTCCTCAAACATCTATCAGGTAAAACTGATCGTGGACGAGTCTGTTATGGGAACCACCAAAATGTCTGCCCCTACGGATCTGTTCATTGATAAGCAAGACCGCATCTTTGTTCTTGACGGCGGTAATTGCAGAGTCTTGGTTTTGGACAATACCTATAAGTGCATCAAAGTTCTGGAAGAGTTCACTTACAAAGAAGAAAAGTTGACCCTTGCAGAAGGTGCGCAGGGTTTGTTCTTCAGAGACTCCAGTCAGATGCTCTACATTGCCGACACAGAGAATAACCGTGTTCTGGTGACTGACCTGGAGGGCAATGTATCCAAGGTATACGAAAAACCCGTTGATGAATTGTTGGATCCCAATGATGAATACAAGCCCAAGAAGATCATCGTGGATAACATGGGCATTATGTATGTCACCTCCGGCTCCATCAACACCGGCGCATTGCTGATCGACAGCGCAAATAACTTCCTCGGTTTCTACGGCATTAACAAGATCAAAGCTTCTGCTGAAGTTTTGGCTGAATATTTATGGCGTAGCATTATGACTGACGCAATGAAAGCGCAATCCGAGTTGAGTTTCCAGCCGGTTGAGTTCTACAATATTTTCTGGTCGGAGGACCGGTTCGTCTATGCGGTATCTCCCATCAATGATAAGGTAGCCTCCTCTGTGGTAAAACTTAACGCCTTGGGCAATGATGTTTCCCCTCGGACCATTGAATTCAGCGAGGACTATTTGAAGTCCTTCCATTACAGTGCCGCAATGCGATTGCAGGACATTACTGTTGACGATGAGGGTGCGATCACATTGCTGGAAATGCAAACCGGTCGTCTGTTCCAGTACGACAGCGAATGCAACCTGCTGGCTGTCTTTGGCGGTACCGGTTATCAGAAAGGCTCCTTCAGAACGCCTGTTTCCATTGAATCCGACAGCGATAAAAACATTTATGTGCTGGATGCGGATAAAAACACCATCACCGTTATGGAGCAGACATTCTACGGTCAGATGATCCGTACCGCAAACCGTCTGTACAATGACGGTCTGTATCTGGAATCCATTGAGCCTTGGCAGGAAGTTTTGAGAATGAATGCCAACTATACGCAGGCCTATGTGGGTATGGGCAAAGCCTATATGAGCATGGGTGAGTATGACAAGGCAATGGAATACTTCGAGTTAGGCCAAAGCAAGTCTGACTTCGGCGAAGCAAAGGCTGCCCGCCGTGAGCAGATCATTCGCAATAACTTTGCAGTGATCGCGATCGTTATCATTGTTCTCCTGCTTGGTACATTGTTCTTTGATCAAATCAAGTCGCTGTATTGGAGAATCTCCTGGCGCTTGAGAAAAAAGTAAGAAGGGGGTAAGAAGATTATGAAACGTACCGGTTTTGATACTATGAGTGTCTTTGCATATCCGTTCTATATCTGCAGACACCCCCGAGATGGCTTTCTGGAACTGAAAGCCAACAAGAAGGGCTCACCCCTGGTGGTAACGATCATTGTTGCCCTGTGGCGCTTTGTGGACCTGTTTTACCGCGTGGTAACGGAGTTTGATATGAACCCGTTTACCGATGCACCTGTCAGCCTGCTGCGTACAGCGCTGATCACCGTGATTATCTTCTTTATGGTTGCCATTTCCAACTGGTGCTTCTGCACGCTGTTGGACGGAAAAGGCAAAATACTGGATATTTGCGTGGTGCTTTCCTGCGCGCTGGTTCCTTATATCTTCGCTCGCTTTATCACCACGCTGCTCAGTTTGGTAATGGCAGGCGATGAGCAGGTGTTCTTAAACTACTTCGTAATCATTACGGAAGTTTGGGGCGCTGCAATTGCATTTAGCGGACTGGAAGAAATTCATGAATATTCTGTGCCGAAAACGATTTTGGCCATATTCCTGACTCTTGTCGGTCTTACGATTATGTTGTTTATTGCCTTGATGTTACTGTCACTGTTCCAACAATTATATTTCTTTATTGTAACAGTATTCTATCAAATCAGGTATTAACATGATTTGTATGGAAGGGAGAAAATAATGAAAATAAAAGATTTTTATTGGAAACTGAAACGGGCAATACGCAGAAATAAAAAAGCGATCCGTACCGGCATCAGTGTAGTAATGACAGTTGTACTGGTTGCAGTTATCGGATATGCGGCGTATACGATCGTCCGCGCAGACGCGATCAAAGAGGCCAACAAAGTCGAGGGCCAGGACGAATCGCCCATCAAGAAACAAACGGTGAATTATGGCGAACCCGGCCTGCGGCAG
>JAFQDY010000060.1 GCA_017399325.1 Oscillospiraceae bacterium | reverse complement strand
GCGGGCAAAGCTTAACAGCTGCCTCTGACCTGCGGAGAAGTTGTTGCCCCGCTCCTGCACCACCTCGTCCAGGCCCTGTTCCAGCTTGTTGATGAAGGAATCCGCATTCACATAGCGGCAGGCCTCCATCACTTCCTCGTCGGAAACACCCTCTTTTTTCAGCAGGATATTGCTGCGGATCGTGCCGGTGAACAGGAACACATCCTGCAGCATCTGTCCGAAATGGCGGCGCAAAGAGGAGATCTTAATTTTCTTGATGTCGATGCCGTCAATGAGGATCTGCCCTTTTTGAATGTCGTAGTTCCGGCAAATCAGACTCAAAATGGTGGTCTTGCCCGAGCCGGTAGAGCCTACAAAGGCTACCGTTTGCTTGGGGCTGACATGGAAGGAAACACCCTGCAGCACCCACTCGTCGGGCTTGTAGGCAAACCAAACATCCTTGAATTCAATCTCACCCTTAATTTCGTCCAGTTCGATGGCGTCCGGTTCGTCTACCACTTCCGGAACCATATCCATAATGGTGAAGATCTTTTCGGCGGACGCAAAGGCCGACTGGAGAATATCAAACTGCTCGGACAGGGTCTGAATGGGGTCGAAGAATTTCGATGCGTACAGATAGAAGGTCACGATGGTGCCGCTGGTGATGGCCTGACCCAGAAAAACGGTGTTTTCAATATACCCCCGGCTTCCGAAGTACAAAAGGGCCAGCACACAACTGATGTGGAGCAAATAGACCATCGGCCGGAAAAGACCGAACACGAACAGCCGCTGGAACTTTGCCTTTTCCAGTTGGGAGGAGCGCTCTTTGAATGCGTCCAGCTTTTCCTGTTCCCGGTTGAAGATCTGGGTGATCTTGATGCCGGAAAGGTTTTCACTGAGGAAAGTGTTCAGTTCCGTGCGGGAGTCGGTGACCGCCCGATGGGCTTTGCGGGAGAATTTCTGGAAGATCAGTGTAAACAGCACCACAAACGGCACAAAGCAAAGCACCACCAGGGTCATAGCGTAGTTGACAAAGAGCATGGCAACCAGCACGCCCACGATCACCATAGAATTCTTCACCAGCGTAACCAGTACATTTGTGAACATCATGGAAATGCTGTTGGTGTCGTTGGTGACCCGGGTGACCAGTTTGCCCACGGGAATGTTGTTCAGTTGTTCGTGGGACAGGCTTTCGATGTGGGAGAACACATCTTCCCGCAAGTCGGACAAGATCCGCTGACCGACCTTTTGCAAAAGCACCGTCTGCAGATACATACCGGTCAAAGAGACCACCAGAATGCCGCCGTAGACGGCCACCAGCGTGAACAGTTTGGGCAGGGCAAATTCGTTTTTGATCAGGTCCTGAATGTTGCCTACCAAAACAGGGGAGATCAGGTCATAGGCGATGGAGACCAGCATGATCACAAACACCACCGCAAACTGCTTCCGGTAGGGTTTTGCATAGGCAAGCAGCCGCCCTATGATCTCCCGGTCGGGCATATTCCGATGGAATTCCTGCAGGGCCTTATCCCGCTTCAGGCGAAGGTAGGCTGCGATAAATGCCAAAGAAAATGTGCCGATGATGGCGCCGATAATCAAAATGGGCAAATACTTATCCATTGACTTCGCCCCCTTCCTCTTCCAGCCGCTGCAGGTCCACCATTTTCCGGTATTCGCCGCAGGTCTCATAGAGTTCTGCGTGGCTTCCGAATGCGGAAACCCTGCCGTCGTCAATGAACAGGACCTTGTCCATCTGTTCGATGGTAGAGATCCGGTGGGCGATCAAAATGGTAGTCTTACCGGCCCGGGCAGACCGCAGGTTGCCCAAAATGGTGCGCTCGGTCTTGGTGTCAACAGCCGAAACAGAATCGTCCAGAATCAGGATCGGCGCATCTTTCAAAAGGGCCCGGGCAATGGAGATCCGCTGCTTCTGACCGCCGGAGACGGTCACGCCCCGTTCGCCCAAAACCGTGTCATAGCCGTGGGTAAATTCCCGGATGTTGCCGTCCACATCGGCCGCTAAGGCGGCTTGCACAATGCTCTCGCCCTTTTTCTCGTCAAGGGCAAAGCCGATGTTGTTGGCCACGGTGTCGGAGAACAGGAAATTGTCCTGGGGCACATAAGCGCAGCCGGCCCGCACATCTTTGATGGGAACAGTGTTCACATCGTATCCGTCAATAAAGACCGTGCCGTCCGGCACATTGTATGTCCGCAGGATCAGGTCCACCAAGGTGGTCTTGCCGCAGCCTGTGCGGCCCACCAAGCCGATGTTTTCGCCGGCACGAATGGTAAACGAAACATTTCGCAGAGCATCAAATTCCCCGTCGGGATAGCGGAAATTTAAGTTGCGGAATTCAATATCGCCCCGAATAGCAGGCAGAGGCTTCACATCGGGCCTGTCCACCACATCCTGCCTGGTGTCCAGAAGTTCGGCGATCCGCTTAACGGAGGCCCGACCACGGGAAGTCATATCGATCAGATCTGCCACGGCCAGAATGGGCCAGATAATGGCGGTGAAATAGCCGATAAATTCCATCAGTTCGCCGGCGTTGAATGTGCCGCGCCAGACAAGATAACCGCCGTAGCCCAAAATGATGCACATCACGCTTTCCACAAAAGCCATAACCAAAATGCGGAACAAAATGGAAGTTTTCGTAAAGTCGATGTTGACGCGCTCGTTTTCTTTGCTGAGTTTCTTAAAAGACCAAAGTTCCTTGGCTTCTTTCACAAAGGCTTTCACCACGGCGATGCCGGAAAAACTCTCTTGCGCGAAGTCCGACAGGTTGGAAAAGGCTTCCTGCCGGCGCTCCCATTGGACGGACATCTTGTTGCCTACCAGAATGCTGGCGCCCATAAGACAGGCCATAGGGATCAGCGCAAAACCGGTAAGCAGAGGGTGCATACGCCACATTTTAACGATGGCCAGCGCGCCCAAAAACAAAGCGTCAAACAACTCCATAATGCCCCAGGAATAGCATTCCTGAAAGGTGTCCAGATCGTTGGTGTACAGGCTCATCAGGTTGCCCACATTGTTTTTGTGGTAAAATTCCTGAGACAGATCTTTGCAGTGGTCGAACATCCGCACCCGCAGGTCGGCTTCTGCCCGAATGCCTGCGCCCATAAAACAGATGCGCCACAAGAATCTACCCAGCACGATCAGCAAAATGATAAAGACCAGCGGCATACAGATCTTGCTGACCAAAAGGTCTAAGTCAAAGGGAAGTCCATCCACAAAACCTGTGTTGATGCCGTTGATGACCATCTGATAAAATTCCGGAATTTTCAGTTGTAAATAGTCCACCAGAACCAGCGATGCCAAACCGAGAAGTATGGAAAAGGCAAAGCGCAGATAATAGCGGTTGATATGCTTGTTGAATATCACAAACAACCACCTCCGAAACAAGGTTACTCATTGGGTGCGATTATACCACAAAACCCCAAATATAGCAATTATTTTCCCATAAAAAACAGGAGAGTGTTGCTCTCCTGTTATCGGATCTTTTCGCCATTTAAAACGGCTTCAATCAGTTTGTCCCCGTCGTAGCGGAGTTTCAGTAAAAAGAACGGCGCATCCCGCCAAAGTAAGTCAAGAAAGATCTTATCGCCTTCCCAAGTGGGAAGTGTGTCCAAAAACGCCCGGCTGACCCACAGCAAGTTCCCCTCGTCGCAGTCTTTCAGTGTGCCTTCAAAGCCGTCGGCAGTGAACAGATACATATATTCGCCGTCCCAGGGGCCGTTTGTTAAAAATGTCACCACACCCCGGCATTTCCAGTTTGTCAAAGTCAGACCGGTCTCCTCTTTTGCCTCCCGCAAAAGGCACTCGTCGGGGGTTTCGTCCCCTTCGAATTTGCCGCCGATGCCGATCCACTTGTCCTTGTTCACATCGTTTTCTTTCTTGACCCGGTGCAGGAGCAGCACTTCGTCGCCCCGGGTGATGTAGCAAAGGGTTGAATTGACCATAGATCTTACCTCAATGTTATTTTTTTAAACTGATGGCCCGGTGAAGATTGGAAACGGT
>JAFQDY010000059.1 GCA_017399325.1 Oscillospiraceae bacterium | reverse complement strand
GGCCTGCGCAGATGGCGGCTACGAACTTGCCGTTTTCCCAGGCAAAGCGCAGGGCGTTCAGTGCGCCTTCACTTGCCCGGATTGATGCCACACCGCCAAGTCCGCCGGGCAATACAAGCATTTGCAAATTGGTCAGATCCAATTCATCTAAGGAGATGTCGGCTTCCACGCCGATGTTGTGGCCGCCATAGACAGTCTTGCCGTTGATACCCACGGTCAGCACATCAATGCCTGCCCGGCGCATCAGATCCACGGGGGTGATGGCCTCGGTTTCTTCAAAACCGGTTCCCAGTAATACATATACCATAGTTTAACCCTCCAAACATGCAAAAACGTGGCGGTAAATTTCTTCGTGAATGTCTTCAATGGTGCGCATTTGACCGTCTTTTACGCAGTTGATGACTGTCCAGCCGTAGTAAGCGGCCGCAGCCCGACCGGTCGCCCGACAGGTTGCCAGATACTGCATATTTTTTTCGTGGATATCGGCGGTGGTGTTGGTGTCCGATTCCCGGCGGCGCATGAGTTTTTCCGTAAAATCCGTAGGAACATCCAAATAGATCACTAGGTCCGGCTTGGGCAGACCCATTTTGGCATATTCAAAATCGTACAGCCAGTGCAAATAGGTTTCCCGTTCCGCCTCCGGAACTTTCGATGCCTGATGCACCGCATTGGATGTGGTGTAGCGGTCAGAAAGAACAAGACCGCCGTCTTCATACCACTTGCCCCAATCCATCTTGTAGGACGCATAGCGGTCCACCGCATAAAAAGAGGATGCCGCATATGCATTTACATCGGTGGGATTGCTGCCGAACTGGCCACCCAAATACATACGGATCAGCGCAGAACTTTCTTCAGCATAACGGGGGAAGACCAAATGCTTAAACGCAACATTTTCCTGTTCCAAACGGGTAGACAACTTGGCAAATTGTGTGGACTTACCGGAGCCGTCAGTGCCTTCAATTACGATCAGTTTGCCCATATTTGCAAACTCCTTTGCTTTTTATATTGCCGGGGATACAAATTTTCACTATAAAATATACCACAACATCTGCCGTTTGTCCACTCTTGCCCGGCGAAATGGTTGCAAAACGCGAAAAAAACTGTTACTATAATAAAAAGATTTGAATAAGGAAGTAATCTAATGGAAGTCAGCAATATTACATTTCGTGATCTGGGCCTGTCGGAAGCCATGCTCAAGGCCCTTGAGAAAAAAGGATACGGCTATCCCACCACCATTCAGGCTCAGGCCATCCCTGAGTTTATGCAGTGGAAGGATGTCATTGCCAAAGCGCCTACCGGCACAGGCAAGACCTTTGCATTCGGTATTCCGATGATCGAGCATGTGGATGTAAATTGCCAGGAGGTGCAAAACCTGATTTTGGCACCCACCCGGGAATTGGCCATTCAGATCGGCGACGAGCTGCGGAGCCTGCTTGCCTATTATCAGGGCATCCGGGTGGCAGTACTCTACGGTGGCGCCGGCACCGTGGGACAGGCTAAGCAGCTGGAGAAGAAGCCTCAGATCGTGGTGGCTACCCCCGGCAGACTTATGGATCACTATAACCGCAAGAATATCCGTCTGGATAAGATCCAGACCGTGGTACTGGACGAAGCGGACAGAATGTTGGATATGGGCTTTTTCAAGGATGTGACCAAGATTATCGAAAAGGTGAAAAACCGTAAGAATCTGGGTCTGTTTTCCGCAACCATCTCCCAGGAAGTTATGACGGTTTCCTGGATGTACCAGCGGGACGAAGTGGAGATCACCGTGGAGCCCAAGTCCGAAGACCGCCCGGATATTGACCAGTATTCCATTTCCGCAACACCTTTTGAGAAGGCGGAGGTGGCCTTGCGTCTGATCCGCACCCAAGGCTATGAGCGGGTGATGATCTTCTGCAATACAAAGCATATGTGCCAGCGTTTGAGCGACGAATTCCAGCGGGCAGGTGCGGATTGCGACTGTATCCACGGCGATATTCGCCAAAGCCAGCGGGAAAAGACGATGCAAAAGTATCGGGACGGAAAACTCTCCATTTTGATCGCCACCGATGTGGCCTCCCGGGGTATTGATGTGGACGATGTGGATTGCGTCATCAACTATGACATTCCCGAAGAAAATGAGTACTATGTCCACCGAATCGGCAGAACCGGTCGCGCCAAGCGCAAGGGCGTGGCTTGGTCCTTTGTGAGCAATCTTTTGGAGAAGGCAAAACTGGATGAAATTGCCAAATTCTCCCAATATACCATCCGCCCCATGCTTCTGGGGACCGACGGCAGCCTGACCGAGCAGGTCGTGGCAGCGCCTGTGGTGAAGAAGCGCTTCCGATGAACGCCAAGGAGCGGGGATTCCTTCTGTTAACCAGCGGCTTGGGAGTTCCTGATCGAAAGCCGTTAACGGTTGCCCAGTTCCGCACTCTTGCAAGGCGTATGCAAACGGCGGAAAGACCTGCGGAAACCCGGGAATTGACCCTAGAAGATGTGGTTGCCTGTGGGTATGACAGAACGATGGCAGACAGGATCGTCCGTCTGCTGGAAGACGGCTTTATTCTGGATAAATACCTGCTGCGAGGCAAAAAGCAGAACTGCGTTCCCATAAGTCGCGTCAGCCGGCAATATCCCCTTGCGGTGCGGAAACGGCTTGGCTTGGATGCCCCCGGATGCCTGTGGACAAAGGGCGATGTTGCCTTGCTGGAAACGGAAAAGATCGCCTTGGTTGGCAGCCGCCGGTTGGCAGAAGAAAACCGGAAGTTTGCCGAAAAAGTAGGATATGAGGCGGCACGGCAAGGGATCACATTGGTTTCGGGCAACGCCCGGGGCGCAGACAAAGTTGCCCAAGATGCCTGCTTGAACAATGGCGGTAAGGTCATCAGCGTTGTTGCCGATGAACTGTGTAACTGTCCGTTAACGGAAAATGTTCTTTACTTATCAGAAGAGGGGTTTGACTCTCCGTTTTCTGCTGCACGGGCGTTAAGCCGCAATCGGGTGATCCATAGCCTTGGCTTTGCCACCGTGGTCGCCCAAAGCGCAGTGGGGGAGGGTGGCACTTGGCGCGGCACCACGCAAAACCTGCAGAAAAACTGGAGCCCTGTTTTTTGCTATGACGACGGAAGCGCAGCTGCCATAGAACTGGCCCAAATGGGCGCAACCCTTATCAAACCGGAAGAACTATCCGATCTTTCTGCGCTGCAAAGCGGAACAAATTCGTTCTTATAAAATAAAATGCATCAACCCAAGCGGGTTGATGCATTTTTTGGCACTCCAGAAGGAACTCGAATCCCCGACCTTCCGCTTAGGAGTATGGCGTACCGTTTCGTACGATATTCAAGTAATAACTTTTCGTTACACTTCATACGAGCATGTGTCATTATGTTTATGAACAAAATGCCGTAAATACCGCAAAAATACGCCTTTTTATAGGT
>JAFQDY010000058.1 GCA_017399325.1 Oscillospiraceae bacterium | reverse complement strand
CAGTAACAAAAATTACATTCAGAACAACATTGATAACGCCGGAAACCGTCAAATAAACAAGAGGTGTTTTGGAATCACCGGATGCCCTAAGGATCGATGCGCAAAAGTTATATATCATACTGAAGATGATACCACCAAAGTAGATGCGCATATAGACGGTAGAAAGCGGCAGGACATTGTCAGGCGTATTCATCCAAATTAAAAAAGTTCTTGAAAACACAACGCCGATGATTGTCAGAATTACTCCGCCGGTCAGGGCAGTTGCAAATGCGGTATGAACAGTGCGGTGGGTTTCCTCATCGTTTCTTCCGCCAAGGCTATGGGCAACAGTAACGCTTGCGCCTACTGAAAGGCCAATAAACAGATTCACGATCAGGTTTGTGATCGCACCGGTGGCACTGACCGCCGCAACACAAATGCTGCCGCAGAATCGGCCTACTATAACAAGGTCTGCCGCATTGAAAAGCAGTTGCAATAATCCGGTTAGGATAATCGGAACTGTGTAGCGGATAATGCTGGTGCTGAGCCGATCATTGATCATATCGATATTTCTTCTCATAGTGCATTTACCTCTATGACACAAAGCGTTTTTCCATCAACGCGAAAGCGAATATCAAAACCTGCAAACGGCAAGCCGTAAACTCTCTGCGGGTCGTTATGATAAGACGGACGCGGGTCGTGGGATAACACATCGACTGCGGCTTCCTGCTTATCTACAGGGAGTTTTTCGAGCAGTTCAGCAGGGAAGTGGACCTCCAAAAGGAAGTCTTCTGCATTGTCAGTAAATCCACCGGACGCGTTTGGGTGTGCATCTGCATAGGGAATATAGGGTTTAATGTCCAATATAGGAGTGCCGTCCAGCAAATCAGCACCGGACACATGGATCACTGCGCCGAATTCCGTTGTCTGTTCGATGCCGATCAATTTTACACAGGAAAGGCCGATGTTGTTGGGACGGAAGGGGGAACGGGTCGCAAATACACCAAGCCGTGTGTTACCGCCCAAACGGGGCGGACGAACCGTCGGTGTCCATTCATTACGAACGGTTTCCGAGAACTGCCAGATGATCCAAAGATGTGAGTAATCATCCAGTCCGCGAAGGGCATTCGGGTTTCTGTAATCCTGTTCAAAGACGATCGTGGAGCGCAAACTTTCAACAAGTCCGCTTTGCCTTGGAATTCCAAATTTACTTGGAAAATCGCTGCGCATAGTGGCGATCGGACGTATGGTTATTTCCATTCGTATGGCGCTCCTCTCTGCTGAAATTTCATCAATTATTATACCATATATGTCAAGAAAAAGGGAGACCGAAATTACGGTCTCCCAATAAAATTTCAATTCAGGAATGCTCGGAAAGCCACTGTTCAACCTTGGCTTTCCCAAGGCGCATTATATCCTCGCCGGGATATGGGGATGCTACGCCACCGCGCACATACACGAAGTACAACCCGCCCGGTGTCTGATAGAGAATTTCTTCATATCCGGCAGGATCACCGTAATAACCGTAGGTGTACCGCCGTACCAATACAGCGGTTTCGGTGTCATACTCTCTTTTGCAAATGATTTTTTTCATTGCGGATTCCTCCTTTGTAACACTTGTTTCGGCTCTATTATACAGAAACATTTTGTGAAAACAAGGGAATCGTGCCGTTTGGATGTGATTCTAAAAAATGTTATGTGGACGGTTGTAAAAAATTGTGATATGATTGTAACGAGGTGATTATGTGAAGGATATTCCTGTTTTTACAACAGAAAATGGCGTGGCAAGTCTTGTTTTGCGGGAAGTTCCATATAAAGGGGTCGCGTTTATTACCTTGCAGGATAGTTTGCAACCGGAAAAGTTACTAAAGGAATGTGCAGATTTCTGTCGCGCAGTAGGCGCAAAACAAATTTTTGCGACAGGGTATTCCGCGCTGGGCCAGTATAATGAATCGGTTATAATATATCAGATGAAACGGGATGTAGCGGGACTAACCAAAACGAGTGCTGATTTGATTCCGGTAACGGAAAAGACCTTGGATCGATTCCGGGATTTTTATAATAAAAAAATGGCGGGTATTCTCACGGCGGCAACTATGACGCAGGATGACGCAAGACAACTGCTCTTAAAATCAGCCGGATATTTTATTTACCAGGAAGATGTTTTTCTCGGGATCGGCATTGTAGAAGGGAACACGGTAAAGGCAATTGCCGGTGCTCATTCGGGCGCAGGAACGGATGTTTTGCTTGCCCTTTGTACTGCAATTACCTCTGAAACAGTCCTGTTGGAGGTCGCTTCGAACAATAAACCGGCATTGCGATTGTATGAAAAAACGGGATTTTGTATATCTGCGGAATTGCTATGCTGGTATGATGTAAAAAATATATGCTGACAAGAAAAAATACTTGACAAGGCGCGCGTGATGGTGTATGATGTGCTAGGTGTAAAGGAAAACTGATTGACAGGAGGGTAAACGATGGGCGCGGTCGAGATGCTGTTGCTGTTTGACTATTACGGTGATATGCTCACAGAGCGCCAGCGTATGTGTCTGGACCTGCGGTATAATCAGGACCTTTCACTGGCGGAAATTGCTGAGGAATTGTCCGTGAGCCGTCAAGGCGTACATGATAATATTATCCGCGCGGAGGCCCATCTGCAGAAGATGGAAGCCAAGACCGGATGTGTTCGCCGATACTTGCAAAGCCGTGATGCAATGCAGACCATCTTATCGTCCGTTGAGGCCTTAAAGAATCACCCGGACCCGGATGTGCGGAAT
>JAFQDY010000057.1 GCA_017399325.1 Oscillospiraceae bacterium | reverse complement strand
TTTCGGGTGCTATGCAGTTTTGAAGTGGCAACTTTTTTGATTAACAAATAATAAAATTCCCGGAATGCTGACGCATTTCGGGAATTTTTTATGCAGTTAAGCGGAAAAGGGGGCGTTCAAAACCAATACTTCCTTATGAAGCGTTGCCCTTTCAGCAGGCCCTTTTGTTTTTTATCTTGCGAAATTCCCCATTTGCTGATAAAATAAAGAAAAGATCGATTCAGGAGGAATGATTATGAATTTTACCGAGATCGCCAAGGCCCGCCAATCCTGCCGCAGTTACGACGCTTCCCGGGAAGTAGAAGAAGAAAAGTTGCAGGCCATCATAGAAACGGCCCGACTCTCCCCTTCTGCCTGCAACAGCCAGCCTTATCACATCACTGTCTGCCGGGGCGAAACCGCAAAGAAGGTTATCAAAGCCTGTCAGGGGATGGGTATGAACAAATTCGCTTCCGACGCCAAAGTGATGATCGTTCTTTCAGAAGAATCCTACAATAAGTCTGCAGCCGTTGGTGCAAAAATCAAGGATAACGACTTCCGTTCCATTGATATTGGTATTTTGTCTGCCTACATCACTGCAGAAGCCACCGCCCAAGGGCTGGGTACTTGCATTCTCGGCTGGCTGGACAGCGGCAAAATTATGGAAATTTGTCATTTAGACGGCACTGTGCGTCTGGTGATCGCAGTAGGATACGCCAAGGAAGACGATAAACTCCGCAACAAAGTCCGCAAGGATATGGACAAATTGGTTACGCAACGATAATAGATCCAGGCGGTATCGTTTCGATACCGCCTGTTTTTTTATTCTTTCGTCAATACTTTTTTCTGCCAGGATCTCTTGCCGCAAGCAGGGCAGGTCATCTTTCTTGTCATTCCCATATGGGGCGCCATCAATACACTTTTAAAAGTCGGCACATAACGATGACCGCATTCGGCGCACTTGTAGTAGCCTGCCTTCTGTTCAATTTTGATCAAAAACGGCACGGAAATTAAGAACGGCACAATGCTGGCTAATACGATAACGCCCCTTTTCCACTCTTCGATATTTTGGTTATACGCCACAAAGATCGTGGCCAGCAGCAATGGAATAAATGCAACGATGCCTACGATAATTTCTGCTTTCAGCAGCATTTTATCTTTGTCTTCCTTCTCTTTTACCAATTCCAGCAGTTTCTTTTCCATTTCCTGGTTGTAGTTTTCCATTGTAACGACCTCCCCACTCAACAAATCATTCACCGTAATTTTCAGAATCGCACACAGTTCCAGCATTACGGCCGAGTCCGGCATGGCTTTGCCGGTTTCCCATTTCGATACCGCCCTGTCAGTGATACCAAGTTTTTCTGCCAACTGCATTTGGGTCAAATTTTCTTTTTTTCTGCACGCGGCAATAAATTTGCCGATCTTTAACTGATCCATGGGATTCCTCCTTTCACTGTGAGTATATCTGCTTTTTTGGGAAAAGTACACGAACCGGTGGTTGAGTGGGTGGTTTTCAACCACCGGTGGGGATTTTTTCTAATATTGTACCACAAAAGCCACAAAAAGCCGACTGTTTTTCAATAGTCGGCTTTTTCTGTGTTATTTCAGGGTAAATTCTCTGCCGATCCGCCGGTATTTGGATTCGGTCAGCGGGTTGTAGGACAATGTTTCCCAGGGGTCATCTTTCACAATTTCGCGGATCGCCCCAAGGTTTTCTTCCGTGTCGGTAATGCCGGGGATCAGCGGTGTGCGCAGAATGAACCTCTTGCCGCTTTGGCGGAGATTGTCGAGATTTTTCAAAATCTGCTCATTGGGAACGCCTGTATATTTCCTGTGGCGTCCGGAATCGGCAAGTTTGACATCAAACATCACGAAATCCGCCAGTTCCAGCATTTTGCAGAAAGTATCTTCCGGCGCAAATCCGCAGGTTTCCACTGCCCTGTGAATGGGGTAAAGAGAAAGAAAGTGCAGGAAACGCTCCCCCTGGTACAGCGGTTCACCGCCGGAAAAGGTGATGCCGCCACCGTCGCCCACAATTCTCTCCTGCCGCCGAGCAACCTTGATGTATTCCTCCTCTGTCAGCGCCCGTTGCGAAGAAGAAAGCGCGTCGGCGGGGCAATTTTTGATACATTCGCCACAAAGAATGCAGTTGTCCCGATTGATTTTATGTCCCTGTTCAAATGTATGTACCATTCGGGGACAG
>JAFQDY010000056.1 GCA_017399325.1 Oscillospiraceae bacterium | reverse complement strand
CATCTGCAAGGTGATCGTGGTGTCCGAACTGGCTCGGGCCTGCGCCAGCACAGCCGAGGCTTACGCCGTTCACCTGCTGGTCAATTACATCATCAACAAGTTTGGCTCCAAGGAGCAGAAGGAAGCCTTCCTGCCCCGGGCCTGCAACGGCGAGTTGGGCATCTTCGCCCTCACCGAACCCAACGCCGGCTCTGACGCGGGCTCTCTGCAGACCACCGCTGAACAGGATGGCGACTACTACATTCTTAACGGCGCCAAGTGTTTCATCAGTAACCTTGGTGAAAAAGAGGGCGCGTTTGCAGTGGTCATCGCTCTGACCGACCGGGAAAAGAAAAACCACGGCGGTATGACCGCCTTCCTGGTGGACCGCAACACCCCCGGCTTCCTGCTGGGCAAACTGGAGGACAAAATGGGCATCCGCGGCGCTGCCGTCAGCGAACTGATCCTGCAGGATTGCCGTGTCCATAAGAGCACCATTTTGGGCAAAGTGGGCGAAGGCTTTAAGGTAGCCATGGGCGGTCTGGACAGCGGCCGTGTGGGCATCGCCGCCCAGGCTTGCGGTGTGGCCCAGGCAGCGCTGGACGCCGCTGTGGACTATGCCAAGCAGAGATTCCAGTTCGGCCGTCCCATCGCCGACAAGCAGGGCATCCAGTTCTATCTGGCAGAGATGGCCACCCAGGTGGAGGCCGCTTTCCTGCTGACCTACAAGGCTGCCGACTTGATGGAACAGGGCAAGCCTGCAGGCAAGAACGCCTCTATGGCCAAGTTCTACGCTGCTGAAACTGCCAACCAGGTGGCCGCCAAGGCCCTCCAGATCCACGGCGGTTACGGCTATATGAAGGATTACGCCATTGAACGCATCTACCGGGACGCCCGTATCCTTACCATCTACGAGGGCACTTCCGAGGTGCAGAAGATGGTCATCGCGAAAAATCTACTGAAGTGAGCCGGAGGAAAATCGATATGAAATGTATTGTTTGTGTAAAGCAAGTGCCGGATACCTCCGGTGTGGTTGCAGTGAAAGAAAACGGCACTATGGACCGTTCAGCCATGGCCACCATTACCAACCACGACGATATGGCCGCCGTTGAGGCCGCCCTGCGGCTGAAGGACGAGACCGGCTGCAAAGTCATTGTGGTCTCCATGGGCCCGCCTCCTGCCGAGGGAATGCTCCGGGAATTGCTGGCTATGGGCGCTGACGAGGCCGTTTTGGTCTCCGGCCGTGAGTTCGGTGGTTCCGATACCTACGCCACCTCCCAGATCCTGGCCGCTGCCATCAACAAGATCGGTGTGGAGCAGGACGATATCGTTCTGTGCGGCCGGCAGGCTATCGACGGCGATACCGCCCAGGTAGGTCCGCAGATTGCCGAAAAACTGGGTCTGCCCCAGATTTCCTATGCGGAGAAGATCACACTGGACGGCAACGCCCTTACTGTTCAGCGTCAGTTGGAAGACGGCTATATGCTGCTGAAGGTGCAAACCCCCTGTCTGATCACCTGCCTGAAGGAACTCAACGATGCCCGCTATATGAGCGTGGACGGCATTATGACCTGTTATCAGAAGCCCCTGGCTATCTTCGATTATCAGGCGTTGAAGGACGATCCGCTGATCGATAACGACACCATCGGCCTGAAGGGCTCTCCCACCAATGTCTATAAATCCTTCTCTCCCCCTGTGAAGGGCGCCGGTATGATGCTGGAGGGCGCTGACAAGGCCACTGTCAATCAGTTGGTCACCCTCCTGAACGACAAGCACATCATCTGATAGAGAGGAGAAGGACACAATGACAAATTTCGATAGTAAAGATACCGCCGCTTTCAAGGGCGTATGGGTATTTTGTGAGCAGCGGGAAGGACAGGTTATGTCCATCAGTTATCAGTTGCTCAGCGAAGGCCGGAAACTGGCCAATGACCTGGGCGTGGAACTGTGCGGCGTGCTGCTGGGCAGCAATATGGATGCTGATGCCGTCAAGACTCTGGGCGGTTATGGTGCTGACAAGGTGTACTACTGCAACCACGAACTGCTCAAAGACTACACCACCGACGGCTACACCAAAGTCATCTGCGACCTGGTAGAGGACAAGAAGCCGGAGATCCTTCTGATTGGCGCCACCAACATCGGCCGCGATCTGGGCCCCCGTTGCGCCGCCCGTCTGCACACAGGCCTGACCGCCGACTGCACCCACTTGGATGTGGATGTGAGCAAATATAAGGAATTTTTGAAGACCACCTCCACCATCGATGTGGACAAGACCCCCTTCGAGGAAAACACCAACCTGAAAATGACCCGTCCTGCCTTCGGCGGACACCTGATGGCTACCATCATCTGCCCCCGTTTCCGTCCCCAAATGTCTACCGTTCGCCCCGGCGTGATGCAGACCCAGCCGTATGATGTGGCCGGCGCTGCCAATGTGGTGGTGGAGAACATTTCTGTGGAACTGTCCAAAGACGACATCCATGTAGAAATTTTGGAGATCAAAAAGGCCGCCAAGCAACTGGTGGACCTGATCGGTGCGGATGTGGTGGTCTCTGTGGGCCGTGGCATCAGCAAAGACCCGGAAAAGGGCATTGCCATTGCCCAGGAACTGGCTGACGCGCTGGGCGGCGTAGTGGGCGCATCCCGGGCCTGCGTGGACGCAGGCTGGATCACTGCCGACCATCAGGTAGGCCAGACCGGCAAGACCGTCCATCCCCGCATTTATGTGGCTTTGGGCATCTCCGGCGCCATTCAGCACAAAGCCGGTATGCAGGACTCTGCCTGCATCATCGCCGTCAACAAGAATGCTGACGCCCCCATTTTCGAGTGCGCCAGTTACGGCATCGTGGGCGATCTGTTTAAGGTCGCGCCTATGCTCACCGAGGCCATCAAGGCGCTGAAGGCATCCAAATAAGACCAAATGAAAATGCTCTGCCAATTTCCGGCAGAGCATTTTTTGTCATCAAAAAATGAAAACGGAATCATTCTCCGAAACAGTTGACTCCGTCCGCAAACACCGATATAATGGATTTGAGTCAGCGGCTTTCGTTGGCAGATCGTGAGGACAGTTATGAAAAAGACAATGAATCCCCGACTGATGTTGATCTCTTCTATGGCCATTTTCGGCACATTGAGCATCTTTGTCAGAAACATTTCCGTTT
>JAFQDY010000055.1 GCA_017399325.1 Oscillospiraceae bacterium | reverse complement strand
ATACGGTCGCCGGCATCGCCCAAACCGGGAACGATGTAAGCGTGCTCGTTGAGTTTCTCATCAATGGCGGCCACATAAATGTCCACATCGGGGTGGGCATCCTGTACGGCTTTCACGCCCTCGGGGCAGCCGATGATGTTCATCATAGTGATGTATCTGCAGCCGTGCTGCTTCAGAAAATCGATGGCAGCGATGGCGCTGCCGCCGGTGGCCAGCATGGGGTCGACTACGAATACCTGCCGGTTGCCGATGTCCTCAGGCAGTTTGCAGTAGTATTCCACAGGCATATGGGTCTCCGGATCCCGGTACAGGCCGATGTGGCCAACCTTTGCGGAGGGGATCAGGTCCAGCATTGCGTCCACCATACCCAGACCTGCCCGGAGAATGGGGATGATCGCCAGTTTCTTGCCTGCCAGTTTCCGGCACTTTGCCATGGCAACGGGAGTCTGCACCATCACTTCTTCGGTGCGCAGATTGCGGGTGGCTTCGTAGCACATCAGGCCTGCGATCTCGCTGACCAGTTCCCGGAATTCCTTAACGCCGGTCTTTCTGTTGCGGAGGATCGCCAACTTATGCTGGATCAGAGGATGGTTCAATTCGTAAACTTTGCCCATTTTTATTCGCTCCTTTATCTGTTTTCCCGGGAGAGCCTTTCCCGCTCTGCTTGGGAGAGTCTTAAATAGTTGGGGGTGAGGCTTGCGCCGTCGCCGGGAATGCCTGCGTCCATCATTTTTTGAGCAAGAAGGGCAACGCCCGCCGCCCGCTGATGGAGTCGGTGTTCCGAAGGCAGCACCAGACCCGAAACCGTTTCTTCCAATTTATTATAACACAAAACTGCCCCATCTCCAACTAAAAAAATCGGATTTTGGGAATTTTTTAATTTTTCGGCAAGTTCTGCATAGGAGATGGCCATATCTTCCGTTATGCGGATGAGGTTTCCCTGTTCTGCCCGGAAAATGGCGGTGTAAGTCTGGTCCCGGCGAGCGTCCATGGTGGGGACAACATAGCCGTTATACACATCCAGATTCAGCGCCATGGCCTCCAAAGTGGATACGCCGTAGCAGGGAATTTCTTTGCCCCAGGCAAAGCCTTTGGCCGCCGCTACGCCGATGCGCACGCCGGTGAAACTGCCCGGGCCGGCGGCTACCGCTACGGCGGTCACATCTCCGGCGGTCTTGCCGCAATTGATAAGCAGGTCTTCTGCCATTGCCATCAAGGTCTGACTGTGGGTAAGCCCCGTGTTCTGAAAACTCTCGCCAAGGAGTTTGCCACCCTCCAAAAGGGCAACGCCCGCGGCTTTTGCCGAGGTTTCAAAGGCTAAGATCAAGCAAAACACCTCCTGTGATGGTGATCCGGCGGTCATTGTCGGACAGTTTTTCGATGGTTACGGTGATGGGATCTTCCAATGCGTCTTCCACATTTTCACTCCACTCCACGGCGCACACGCCGCCACGCTCCAGATAGTCGTCCCAGCCGATGTCGAACAGATCGTCGGCGGTGTTCAGCCGGTACATATCGAAGTGAAACAGGGGCATTTTCCCCGATAAGTATTCATTTACGATGGTGTATGTGGGGCTGGTGACCGGGTCTTGAATGCCAAGACCCCGGGCAAGGCCACGGGTGAAGGCGGTTTTGCCTGCGCCCAAGTCACCCCGATAGGCGATCACCGCGCCGGGGGACAGTTTGGCGGCCAGCGCCGCCCCAACGGCCTCAGTTTCAGCCGGTGAGTTTGTGATGAATTCCATAAAAATTTCCTTTCAAAGCCTTCTCCCACAGGGGAAGGCTGATGCGTGTGATAAAAGCCTTCTCCTTGAGGAGAAGGTGGCAGCCCGTAGGGCTGACGGATGAGGTGTATCACTCCGCTAGACCCAAATGACTGCTTATATCCTGACAAACGCCAATAAACCTTTGGTTGATGTCAGCGTTTGAATATCGCAAAACTCGCAAACCAATGCTTTGAAAATAAGCATCTCTTTGCATATCCTTTGTGCGACCTTCGTCCTCGTAATGTTGAGAGCCATCCAGTTCTATTACAAGTTTTGCTGATGCAACATAAAAATCCACAATATAGCTTCCCAAAACTTTTTGTCGGTGGACCGTCACAGGAAGTGATTTCAGGAAGTCGTACCATAAATGCCGTTCCTCTTTTGTCATTTCCCGACGCAGTTTTCGGGCGTTGGGGGAAAGTTTTGGGTTATTTGTGTTGCTCATAGGGTTTCACCTCATCAGTCAAAAATCAAAGATTTTTGACAGCTTCTCCTCAAGGAGAAGCCTTTTGCTGCGCAATCCGGGGCATCGTAAGGAGAAGCCTTTTATTGCGCGTTTTTCAGTTTCTCGGCTTGGTCGGCGGTGGCCAAAGCATCAATAATTTCGTCGATTGCGCCGTCCATAATCTGATCGATCTTATAAAGGGTCAGGCCGATCCGGTGGTCGGTGACGCGGCCTTGGGGGAAGTTATAGGTGCGGATACGCTCGTTGCGCATTCCCGTACCAACCTGGCTGCGCCGCATTCCGGTCAGTTCTGCGTCCTTTTTCTCCTGCTCGATCTCATAGAGTTTCGATGCCAGCATCCGCATACATTTTTCCCGGTTCTGCAGTTGGCTGCGCTCTTCCTGACAGGCAACCACGATGCCCGAGGGCTTGTGGATCAGCCGCACCGCAGAAGAAGTTTTGTTAACATGCTGACCGCCTGCGCCGGATGCCCGGTAAACCTGCATCTCGATATCCGCAGGATTGATCTGTACGGTTGCTTCTTCCATTTCCGGAAGTACCGCCACCGTGGCGGTGGATGTGTGGACGCGGCCGCCGGACTCGGTCTCCGGCACTCGCTGGACACGGTGAACGCCGGATTCGTATTTCAGTCTGGAGTAGGCACCCCGTCCGTTGATGATAAAGT
>JAFQDY010000054.1 GCA_017399325.1 Oscillospiraceae bacterium | reverse complement strand
CTTACTTTTTTAGTTAGAGGAAATCACTATAGATACCCTCTTTTTTGATATTCTCCCGAAGAAAGGACACAAACCTTGCGGTATTGCCATGATTGCTTTCTTGATTGTAATACATACAGATCGGTTGTTCGTGCTTAAAGTCCGTTATGTTCAGCGGAACAAGGGTCGTATTTCCCTCCACCGCAGCGCCGTATTTGCTTGTTACGCCAATGGCAATTCCCGACGAAATCATTTTCCGAAAGCAGGCAGAATCATTTACCTGCGCAACAACATTGGGCGAGAAGCCTGCGGTTTTGCAGGCAGCCGTAAAAATTTTGCCGTGATTTCCCTGTTGGCTCATCAAAACAAACGGCATCTGTGCCAATTGCTTTAAGTGATATTTGTGAGCGCACAAATCACTATCCGCCGGCACATAGCAGAAGATCCGTTGTTTACCAAGTTCTAACGAATCATAGCCCGGGTACTGATCGCTTTTGGTATCGATAATAATATCATAACCACCCAGGTCGGTTTCATCAAAATCCGCCACCAGCTTAAACCGGGTGTGGGTATACTTTTTCTTGTACCGGATCACCTGATCCGTGATCAGCGCGCGGATCGCTTTGACCAGTATCTTGATTTCCTTATTATCGTCTGCGGTACAGGATACCGCTTGAACCATGCGATCCATTTCATCGAAGATCAGCTTCAGGGAATCGTGCATGATCTTTCCTTTATCATTCAGCACGATGCGATTGGGTGTGCGGTCAAACAGCTTACATCCCAGTTCTCCTTCCAGTCGCCGGATGGACGCGGAAACAGAGGTAGAAGGCACGCCGTATTTATCAGCAGTTCTTGAAATACTCAAATAGTTTGCGCTATCATAAAAATAACGCAGCTGCAGAAGATCCATAAAAATCACCTCGCTTACACTTTAGCACATCGCTAAAGTTATAGCAAGCACATTTAAATCGATTTTTTACAAAGTCCGGCTGTATTTCTATAATGTTAAAAGAGGAGTGATAGATGTGTGTGTTGATAAAATTTTCGAAACCATTGAAACCTGCTGTCCAAGGTATTTAGAGTTCCTGTGTAACATCTGTTCCTTTGAGGCAAAGGCAGAGGACAAGCGGACGATCGATGCAATGATCAGCCATATTGCATCTTTTGCCGAGGCAGAAGGCTTCTGCACGACCCGGACAGCCATGGAAACCTGCGGCGATTTTCTCTCGGTGGATCTGAATGATGGAGCAGAAAAAGGTTGCGTCTTTATGGCCCATACGGATACCGTCCACGAAAAAGGCGTTTTTGGGCCAAATCCCGTGACGCGCTTAAATGACCGGATCATTGCCCCGGGCGCTATCGACTGCAAAGGCGGCATTGCCATTGCCCTGCTGACAATGAAAGCATTGAAAGAACATGGCTACACAAAACATCTGCGCCTACTGCTGACATCCGATGAAGAAATTTCCAACACTTTGGGCGGGCAAAAAGAATTAGACTATTTTCAGCATAATTGTGCAGGTTTTCCTTGTGCCATTAATTGTGAAACCTCGGAAAAAGACGAAGTGGTCATTTCCAGAAAGGGGATCCTCAAATATAAAATCGATATTACGGGCATTGGCGGTCATTCCGGAATTCATTATTTTGAATGTAAAAACGCCGTTGCGGAAGCTGCCCACAAGATCGTTGCCCTTGAGGGTAAAAGTCGTCCCGGTGGCATTACCTATAGCTGTAATATCATTCACGGAGGAATCCTGCCCAACATTATTCCGGACAGCTGCTCTGTAACAGTCGATGTCCGCGTCCCTCGGCACGCTGAGCTGGAGGAAGCAGAAGCAACAGTGCGGCAAATCACTGAAACCAGTTTTATCGGAGGCACTTCTGCCACGGTTCAGCGCATCAGCAAGCGTCCGCCCATGGAAAAGAATCCTGCTACAATGGCTCTTTTCGAGAACCTCTTGGCGGTTTGCCGCAAATACGATCTTGGAAGCCTTACCCCGGTGGAATCCGGCGGCGGCTCTGATTCCTGCTACACCCAGGCGGCCGGCATTCCTTCTGTTTGTGGAATGGGTGGCTGCGGTGAGTTCTGCCACACAAATAAAGAATATATCCTGACAGAGTCCATTCCCTTGAGAGCCAAGATATTAACCGCATTTTTAACGGAGGAAACCCTATGAAAATGACATTTACCGCTGTGGGTGATATGCTTGTTCAACGAAGAATCCCCCACGAAAGCACAGGCTTTTGCGAAGTAAGCAACCATCTGTGCAAAGCAGATGTCCGGTACTTAAATCTGGAAACCACACTGCACCGGGGCGAGTATTACGCCAATCAATTCAGTGGCGGCAGCTATCTGCGGGCCGATCCTGAAACAATGGAAGATGTGAAAGCCTATGGGTTCAATATGCTGAGCTTTGCCAACAACCACTCTATGGACTTTGACCGGGGTGGTCTGATGGCAACCAAGAAATACGTAGACGAGGCAGGCATTGTAAACGCCGGTGCCGGCAGCAATTTGGACGAGGCTGCTGCGCCTGCCTATTTGGATACGCCCAACGGCAGAGTGGCCCTGATCGGTGTTGTGTCCACCATGGGTACGCCTTTGGGCGGTAGTTATTCTGCTATGGCGGGCAAGCAGTCCCGCAGATATCCGGGCCGTCCCGGTGTGAACGGTCTTCGCATTGCGGATCATTTGGAGGTTACGCAAGAGCAACTGGAAGTGATTCGGCAGATCAGCCAGTTCAGCAAGATCAACGCGCAGAAAGATATCGAGCGGGCAGAAGGCTATTTCCCGCCTCTGCCGGAAGGTACGGCAGTTTTGAAGGAGTTGGAATTCCGTCAAGGTGATACCACGCGATACGTAACCCATCCTCACCCGGAGGACATGGCGCGGGTGGAAAAAGCCATTTATGAAGCGCAAATGCAGGCGGATTATATCTTGCTTACCATTCATTCCCACGAGATTTCCGGCAGCAGCAAGGAAGAGCCTGCGGAATTTTTGAAAGAATTTGCCCATCGGTGCATCGATGCAGGTGCGCATGCTGTGATCGGACACGGACCGCATCTGTTAAGACCGGTGGAGATCTACAAAAACCGTCCCATTTTCTATTCCTTGGGCAATTTCGTCATTCACAACGAGTGCATTCCTTACGCACCGGAGGAAATGTTCGAAAGACAA
This sequence comes from Oscillospiraceae bacterium, assembly GCA_017399325.1. Taxonomy (GTDB): domain Bacteria; phylum Bacillota; class Clostridia; order Oscillospirales; family Oscillospiraceae; genus Faecousia. The sequence continues at coordinate 8,562 of JAFQDY010000054.1, read as the reverse complement.
GGCATGACCAGCGATGCAACCATGCGGGAACTGTTCTGTGACCGCTCTGCAGGCTATACCAGAGGCCTTATGCGTGACCGCAGAATGCTGGAATCCGTCATTCCTTATTTTGAAATGGAGGACGGCGTACTTACCACGCTGGAGCTGATGCCCATTGAACTACAGTTTGATGAGCCGGTATGGCGCAGCGGAAATCCGAGATTTTCCAATCAGCACGGAATTATTGAACGCTTGGCAGAAATGTCAGCACCTTACGGTACAAAAATTTCCGTAGACAGCCGAGGATACGGAATCGTCGATTTGAAGTAATGCAATCACAAGCGAGGGGAAATTCCCCTCGCTTGTGCTATGTATATGTTGTTTTGTGCAAATTGAGCCCCACAAAAATCAGCGAAAACTCTAGTGTTTATGCACCTTTCAGGCGGTTTGCCCTAAAATAACGCATTCCTCCACCCGACGAACAATTCCTGTAGCCTTCATAGCATATCTTTCTCCTTTTCTCGCAGCATCCCTTGGCCCCTTCTCTGAGGGGGCTGGCACGGCGTAAGCCGTGACTGGGGGAGTGTCCCGTCGCAAAAGCGACACTCCCTCCGTCATTTGCTCCGCAAATGCCACCTCCCTCAAAGAGGGAGGCAAGGCTGCCTACAATCATTTTACAAATTCCGCTGTTAGTATCTGTAAAGGCGAGAAGATTATACTGTTCGTGTTTACTTTTGTATTGATGTTGAATCCGGTGCGGCCGTCTTTCATTATTTTAATATATAAAACAGCGGAGTGGAATACCACTCCGCTGTTCTTTTTACGTTTGCGTTTTATGCCATTGTGTCCAGCATTGAGAGCGTTATTTCATATTTACAGGGCCGGCCCTGAATGAAATTGTCATATTCGGCGCGCATATATGCGCCCATTCTTTGCAGTTCCTTTCCGGTGCTTCCTGCGATATGGGGCGTGAGAATGCAGTTTTCCAGCGTGTAAAGGGCGCTGTCCGCTTCAGGCGGTTCGGGGAATGTGACATCCAAAACCGCGGTGATGTCGGGACGGGCTTTCAAGACGCGGATCAGATCGGACTCTACGACCTGCGCACCCCGTCCGGTGTTAATAAATGTGGAGTAGGGCAGCATTTTTTCAAAGAGCGCACCGGACAATATGCCCTTGGTTTGCGGATTGTTGGCAATGTGGTTGGAGATCACATTGCATTCACGGAAAATTCTTTCAAGAGAACATTTTTGGACGCCCAGTTCTTTCGCTGCGTCGTCGGGCAAAAACGGATCGAAGACCAGAATATCAAGCCCATAGGGGGCCAGCAGTTTTATAACAAGTTTGCCGATCGCGCCTGCGCCCAGAATGCCCACTTTGGCACCGTAGTTGCCCGTGTAATGGGATTGGAAATCAGCCGCACAGCGGTAATCTTCTTCGCTTTTTATGCCGGCGCTGCGGAAGAAGCCTTTGTTGGCAAGAATGATCTGCGCTGCCGCATATTCCGCCACGGGAACAGCGTTTGCAGCATATGCTGAAAAGACCCTCACGCCGCAATTCAAAAAAGGTCGGGCAAAATCCTGCACCGAGCCGGCGCCGTAGAATATGGCCTTTAACTTAGGTAAAAAAGACCGGATCTCGTCTTCGGTAAATTCCGGCATACCCCAAGTGGAAAAAATAAATTCGGTATCCGCAAAATCGGCAGGATGACCGCACACATCATCTTTACCATAGACCGGATTTCCGGTGCCGAATATCAAAGGGATAGTACTTGGTTTTTTACACAGAAAAATCGTTCTCATTTTGCGATCTCCTTTAGGGACGCGGCTTCCCGGCGCAGGGTTTCTACTTGATTATCGGGCATAAATTCCAACAGCAAGACCCGGTCACCACCAAAGCAGGCAAGGTATTCCTTCCAAATGGCAGCAGCGTCTTGCAAGGGATATTTTTCGCGGTTTTTCCAGTGAAAGACGTGCAGATGTTCCGTGTATGGACAGAGCAACTTGGCGTAGGCGATATTTTCTTCTGTACTGCGGCTGGGGTCCGGCTGCCAATACATTCGAAAATGTGCAGAATTTACCGTCTGCATCAATTCGTATGCCGATTCTTTTGTATCGGTGTAGGTGTTGCCGTGGCACTCCATACACAAAATCACGTTTTCCCGGGCGGCCATATCTGCGGCGGCTTTGCAAGTGGAAAACAATGCTTTCTTTTCCTCGATGGTGTATTCTGCGCTGCCCTTATTTCCGCACCAAAGGCGCAGAATATGGGCGTCGAGAAGTTTGGCGGCGCGGATATACCCTTCCAGTTCCGCGAAAGGTGTTACACCCAGTTCAAAATAAGTTCCGTAGGAGCAGCAGGTGATGCCGCTGCGCTTCTGCAGTTGCGCGATGGCGTTGAGCCGGTCGGGGTCGTTGCAGGGTGCATGTATATCGCTGCCCCATTCAATCACCGTAAGATCTGCCTGCTGCGTGGCGGCGATGATTTCTTCGGCAGAAAGGCAGCGAAAAGAAACGGAACAAAGGCCTGTTTTATATCCCATTTATGTTGCCTCCGCAGGACGGCTGACCAGCAGCCGTTCCAGGGGTCTGCGCAGAAGTCGGGACAGACTCTTCACGATCAAGCCGACCAGGATGGCCGTGATGACAGTGCCCTCGCGAGTGCCCACGATCTTGCCGCCAAAGAAGAACAGGGACAAAATGATGGATACCGACACCCAACACACATCAAAAATGATCTTCATGATTCCGAATTCGATTTTTGTGGTGTCCGCAAGGGTTTTGATAAATGCCTCGGGAGAATTCAGTATAATGTTGGCGATCACGCCCAGGGTAATGCCGAAGGCCAGAACCACACAGCCCCCAACCACAAGCAGCAGCCTGCCAACATAGGTTTCGTTGGGGATAAACTGCATCAGCCACACGCCGAAATCGGTAAAATAGCCGTAAATAAATGTCAGCGGGATCTGCAGCAACTGCCGCAGTTCGAAACGGCGGCGCAAAACCAGTATCTGCCCCAGCAAAAAAGTAAAGTTAACAAACATTGCCCAAGTGCCGAAGGACAGCGCCTGAAATTTGATACTCATTACATTGGCCACGGACGAAACAGGCGAAATGCCCAGTTCGGCCCGTTTGGTCATAGCGATGCCCAATCCAATAAAAAACAAGGATATGATAAACAGCAGGTATCGCTTGAAGCGTTCTTTTTTGTCCATATGCATCACCCTTTCCCGCTTATTATAAAGCATTCGGCGCGTGTTTTCCATAGCAGATGTAAAAAATGTCAAAAAAGGTTGCAAGTTCTGCTTGCAACCTTTTTTCTTTACTTGGAAAGCATCACCTTGTCGCTGGTGAACTGGCTGCCGCTGGACGCTTCAAACATCTGCAGCAGTTGTTCAATGGTGAGTTTTTTCTTTTCCTCACCCTTTACATCCACCACGATCTGGCCTTCGTGCATCATGATCAGCCGGTTACCCACCCGAATGGCGTCGGCCATATTGTGGGTGATCATCACGGTGATCAGGTTGTTTTTGGTAACAATCTCCTCTGTAATATCCAGCACCTTTTTGGCGGTTTTGGGGTCAAGGGCGGCGGTGTGCTCGTCCAAAAGGAGCAGTTTCGGCTTTTTGAGGGTGGCCATCAGCAACGTCAGTGCCTGCCGCTGGCCGCCGGAGAGCAGACCGACCTTGGCGGTCAGCCGGTCCTCAAGACCTAAGTCAAGGATCTTCAGAAGTTCCTTGTATTCGGTCCGTTCTTTGGCGGTGATGCCGGGGCGTAAAAATCTCCGTTTGCCTCTGCGGGCGGCAAGGGCCAGATTTTCTTCGATCTGCATATCGGCGGCAGTGCCGGTCATAGGATCCTGGAACACCCGACCCAGATACTTTGCCCGCTTGTATTCGGGCAGACCTGTGATGTCAACGCCGTCTACGATGATGCTGCCGCAATCCACGGGGTACACGCCGGCGATCATATTGAGCATAGTGGACTTGCCGGCGCCGTTGCCGCCGATGACGGTTACGAAATCCCCTTCGTCCAAGTGCAGGTTGATACCGTTCAGGGCCTTTTTCTCATTGATCGTACCGGGGTTAAAGGTCTTTTGCACATTGATGATATCAAGCATTTACCTTACCCCCTTTCGATTTGCGCATATGCTTTTCAGTGTAGAGCCGTTTCCAGTAGGGAATGGCAAGGAAGATGGCCACGATCACCGCCGAGAGCAGTTTCAGCAGGTTGGCATCCAGGCCCATGGTAATGACCGCCTGAATGACGATGTAGTAAATGATCGAACCGAACGCCACGGAGAGCAGTTTCAGGGCAAAATTTTTGAAGATCTTGCCAAAAAGCGCTTCACCGATGATCACGGCGGCCAGACCAATCACAATGGCGCCCTGACCCATTTTCACATCGGCAAAGCCTTGATATTGGGCCAAAAATGCGCCGGAGAACGCAACCAGACCGTTGGAGAGCATAATGCCCAGCACCTTGTTGAAACTGGTGTTGATGCCTTGGGCGCGGCTCATATTGGGGTTGCTGCCGGTGGCCCGGATGCCGCAGCCCATTTCCGTGCCGAAGAACCAGTAAAGCAGGGCAATCAGCACCGCCAGAACAACACTCACGGTGATCAGGGGGTTGTGGAAGGCAAAGTCCTTGACCCACCGCAGAGAGATCAGCAGATCCGTCTTATTCACATTGATGGACTGGTTGGCCTTGCCCATAATTTTTAAGTTGATGGAGTACAAAGACAGTTGGGTCAAAATGCCCGCCAGAATGGGGGGGATGCCCATAAGAGAGTGCAAAAGACCTGTGATCGCGCCGGCCAGCAGACCGGCAACGAATGCCGCCAGCATAGCCAGCCACAGGTTGCAGCCGTTCAGGATCAAAACCACCGCGACAGCGCCGCCGGTGGCAAAAGAACCGTCCACGGTCAGGTCGGCCACATCCAAAATGCGGTATGTCAGAAACACACCGATGGCCATAATGCCCCAGATCAGACCCTGAGAAACAGAGCCGGGCAGGGCCTTCAACAGTTGACTGAAAATTTCCATAAAATTTACCTCTGCTTATAAACAGGCAAACAGCCGGAGAGAAGATCAGATCTCCCCGGCTGAATGACAGAAATATTTGTTATTAGTTTGCTGCAATAGCGGTGTAGCCCTCCAGGGGTGTGATTCCCAAAGCGGTGCAGTTCTGCTCGTTGTACTTGGGCGTCTGCTTTTCTGCATATTCGATGGGCATGGTGGAAATGTCAGCGCCGTCTTTCAGGATCTTCACGGCCATCTTACCGGTGGTGTAGCCCAAGTCGTAGTAACTGATGGACAGGGTGGCAATGCCACAACCGGAGCAGATGCCCTCTTCGCCGGCGATAACGGGAACTTTCTTGGGCTCGCAGATGTTGTCGATGATGCCGGTGTTTTCAGCAACGGTGTTGTCGGTAGGTACATAGATCACATCACAGTTGTCGGCGGCGGTGGTGCAGATCTGGGCCAGGTCGTTAGAATCGGTGAAGGGATACATGGTAACGGTCAGGTTCTTCTTTTCCAGTTCGGACTTGATCACATCTACCTGATACTGGCTGTTGGCTTCCTTGGAGCAGAACAGCAGACCCACGCTCTTGGCGTCGGGGAACCACTCGGTGATCATGGCGGCCTGCTTGTCCAGAGGCGCCAGATCGGAAGTGCCGGAGATGTTGCCGCCTACGGTGCCGTCAAAGTCGTCGATCTCCAAAGCCACGCCGTATTCGGTAACGGAAGTGCCCAGAATGGGGATCTCACCGGTGGCTGCGGCCGCTGCCTGCAGGGCGGGAGTGGCGTTGGCCATGATCAGGTCCACATTGTTGGAAACAAACTGATTAACGATGGTGGAGCAGGTGTTGGCGTCGTTCTGACCGTTCTGGAAATCAAATTCCACGGCATCAGCGCCCAGTTCGTCGATAATGGCCTGCTTAAAGCCTTCGGTGGCTGCGTCAAGGGCCACGTGTTCCACCAGTTGCACGATGCCGATGGTGTACTTGCCGTCGTCCTTTTGGGCAGTGCAGCCGGCAAATGCGCACATACAACCCAAACAAAGGGTCAGCGCCAAAATAACAGACAATGCTTTTTTCATAATCGTTTCTCCTTTTTGTATTGCGTCTTGCAATTTTGATGTGGTTACTATATAATACCATCAAGCATTAGTCAAACGAATGGTTTTAATCATTACCATCGAAAAACTCGATGTTGGAGGGAAAAATGGAACTGAAAAATCTTATCACCTTTATCCATGTGGCGGAACTGGGCAGTTTCACCAAGGCTGCCGACCAACTGGGCTATTCCCAATCCACTGTTTCCTTTCAGATCAAGCAGTTGGAAGACGAACTGGACTGCCTTCTGTTTGAGCGGATCAACCACACCATCTGTCTGACCGATCGGGGTCGGGAACTGGTTTCCTATGCCCATCAGGTCCGGGCGCTTACTGACGAATTTAAGGAGAATCTGGCGCTGGAAACGGAACTGACCGGCCATATCCATATCGTGACACCCGATTCGGTGTGCGACGAGATGATCAACACCAACTATATTGCTTTCCACAAAAAGCATCCTGCCATTTCCATTTGCTTCAGCACCGGCGACTCCGGGGTGATGCTCCATATGTTGGACCACAACGAGGCGGATCTGATCATCACTTTGGATCAGCGCATATACAATAAAGATTATGTGATCGCAAAAGAGGAGCGCCTGCCTATGCATTTTGTGGCAAGCGCCGATTCGGAATTTGCCGGCAGAAAAGACCTGTCGGTGAAAGACATTGTAAACCAGCCGTTTATTCTCACCGAGTACGGACAGGGCTACCGCCGGGTCTTTGACAAGGAATTGGCGAAAAAATCATTGGAGATCCACCCGGTGCTGGAGATCGGCCGCACCGATGTGATCACAAAAATGCTGGCTGGCAGCAATATGATTTCCTACCTGCCGGATTTTGTAACCAGACAGGGAGTTGCCGCCGGCGAACTTTGCTATCTGGATGTAAAGGATCTGGACATTGAAGTCTGGAAGCAACTGATTTACCACAAGAACAAATGGCTGTCCAAGAGCCTGAAAACATTCATCGACTATGTCAAAGAAAAGGAATTTTCCAGCGCAGTGTAGGGGGCGGCGCCCACGACGGTCCGAAGCCTTCTCCTTGAGGAGAAGGTGTCTGCCGAACAGGCAGACGGATGAGGTGTCGCAGGAGAACGATCATACTTTCTCACTGGCGAGAAAGTATGCAAAGAGCCCCCGGGGAACTTTTCGTAGGTTCCCCGGACCCCTCCCACGACCAAAGGGGGAAGTGGCACGATACGGTTACTGCAAACAAACCTCTCCTGCACTTCCCCCTTATGGAATCCCCTTATATGTTTTCTGTAGGGGCGAGCATTGCTTGTCCGCGGGCGGATAATATCCGCCCCAACGAATTCTTGCGATACCTTTCGTATGCATTGTAGGGGGCGGCGCCTTCGACGCCCCGCAACAAACGGGCGGATAATATCCGCCCCTACAGATTCTTACGATACTTTCCATATGCATTGTAGGGGCGAGCATTGCTCGTCCGCAAAAAACTCCCCTGCCGCCCGGCAGGGGAGTTTTCCTTTACAATATTGCGTTATTTGCCGTAAAATTTCAAATCCCTGGGGGTGCAGCCGTAGTGTTTTTTCACCACTCTTGCGAAATATTTTGGGTCGTTAAAGCCGCTCTCGCAGGCGGCGTTCTCCACGGTCATACCGCCGGAGATCAGATTTCTGGCGTAGGCCAGCCGCAATTCGTTAAAATACTGGGTGGGTGTTTTCTGATAGTGCTTTCTGAACAGGCCCCGGAACGCGGTGGCGCTGATGCCCGCTTCGGCGCAGATCATATTTACATTGATAGCGCTGTTTTTGTAGTTGGCGTTGATAAAGGAGATGGCCTTGATAAAAGGCCGGGGCAAGGCGCTGGCGGTGTTTTGCGCTAAGATCGTGCCTAAAATGGTGTAAAGTTGCGCCATCAGATACACAGGATAACCCGGTTCTTTGTTCTCCCACAAAGCGGCAGCCCGCATAAACAGTTTGTAAAGTTCCTCGGTGTTTTCAAAGGAATAGACTTCCGGTTTTTTGTCGTCGTTGGCGGTTACAAAATGGATGGCGATCAGTTCCGTGTCCGTATACTCCGCTTGAAAGGTCAGATTCTGGGGTATATAGAGAATGTCGTTAGTATTGATGCGATATTCCTTGCCGCAACAGGTGATCGCCGCCGAACCTTTGATGCGGAAAATCAGGCTTGAATAGGTTCTGGGCACTGCAGTAAAAGCGCAGGCGTTCCAGCATCCGCGGGTAACATCAGTGATACGCAGGATCGGGTTTTCTCCGTTACAAAACATTTTATCCACCTCCAGTATCAGTATAGCGGACTTTCCGAAGTTGTCAAGAACAGCATTACAGGAGAATTTATACGCAGCAATAAACGCCCTTGCCTTTTGGCAAGGGCGTAAACTTATTTGCCGTAAACTTTCAAATCTCGGGGGGTGCAGCCGAAGTATTTTTTCACTACCCGCGCAAAATATTTCGGGTCGTTAAAGCCGCTCTCGCAGGCGGCGTTCT
>JAFQDY010000053.1 GCA_017399325.1 Oscillospiraceae bacterium | reverse complement strand
TTTCATCAGTTCTCCGATTGTTTGCAAAATGCCCTTCATCTTCCTTAACCCCCTCTTTCTAAGTCTGTTAATCTATGATTGATCACTTTGATTTGTTCTTCCACCACCGGCATTCGCCGGGCAAAGCCGTTGTGTTCCCGCACTTCCCGGGTCAGTTCGTCGATTTTCGTGTCGGTGACTGCCTGGGAAATTTTCAAGGCATTTTCATTTTTCTTGGCAGTTGCAAGACAGGTAACCACCACGCCGATTAGGGACAACCCGCCGGTGATCAGCGCCGTAAGCACCGCTTCCCCCATATTTTGTCACCCCTCTCCCAACAGGCATTTCCAGGTTTTTTCACCGGCGGTGATCACGCCTTCCACCACGCAGTTATGCTCTTTTTGAAATTTTCGCACAGCCGTGTCAAACTTTCTGCCGGCGATGCCGTCAACCTCGCCTACCACAGTATAACCCAGTGCATAAAGTCGCTTTTGCACCGCTGCCACAACGGGGTGCTTTCTGTTTCTCCATCGGGAAATTGTGGGTGTCTTTGACAGGGTTTCCGGACCTGCAATTCCGTCCACCTTTGCGCCGATGGCCTTTTGGACATCGCAAACAAATTCCTGCAGGGCGTACCCCAGAAAACTCCTTCGATAGACCTGATTGTGGGAATACCAAAAAGCCTTCTTTTCCCGCGTGTCCAGATGCACAAAGTCATCATAATGACCGATGCCCAAAACGCCGATGGACTCAGCATATTGGGCGATTTTCAGCGGTTCCACGCCATCGATGGTAACATCTGCCGCCATTCCCTGCAAATGCTTGGATGTTTTTGAAGCATTTGCCGTATTCCCATTGTGGGCAGGACAGCGGTAGCCGGACAAAATATACACCGGCTTCCCAAATCGGTCGCGGATTTTCTGTAAAAAACCAACCAGTTTTTCATCGATTTTTGTCTGGTCGCAGCAGCCACTGCCTTTGCAATCAAATTCCCTTGCCCGGAAATTGGGCGTTATGTGGGTGCTGTCGCCTTTTTCATATGTTTTTATCGCCATATTTGCTCCTTATTTCCATTGTCCGTTTGCATAAATAAGCATACCCATCGCCACATCCTCGATTCCGCCGTAGAAATGCATAAATGTGACCACGCATTCTGTTGTGGTCGGCACGATTACGGTGGGCACAACGATGTATCGGCAAGAGTTGACCGTCGCCATCACCTTGGGCGCTGAAACAAAAAATCCGGACAGCAGCGGAATGGTTTTGGTTATATAATAGACATTATTTGTGCCGTTCCACGCGCCGGATTGGGTAGAAAACGAACCCCAGCATTCCGCCAGACCGCTTGCCCATTTTCGGTAAGACCACACGCCGGACACGCCTTGCTCTACAACATAGTCCACAACAGGCGTGTTGTGGATCTTGAGCGTGCCGTTGATGTTAAAGTCGTTCTGACCCCAATCAAACACAGGGATGACACTCACCTTGTAGTTGGCCGATTGAACAGTTGTCAGTTTGTCAACCACCCGGGCCTGGAATGTGTGAACCAGGCGGTAATTCAGCCCCGTCAACGCGACTTGCGCCGTGTAGGTGTTATTCCCCATCACCACCGGCATAGTCTGCCATTCTCCGTAACTGCTGTTGCTGGTTCGATACCGATACTGCACCGTAATTTCATTGTTCACTGCGCCAAACGACCCGGCAAAACAGTTGCCCTGCAGGTTGATCTGCATATTGCCGTCGGCATCCATAGGACTTTCCAAAAAGTTGCAGGTGGGTTTGATATAGGGGATCACTGTTTTGTTTTGGGTGATCTCCGTGGTGTATCCCCGGCTGTCCGTAACAGAAAAATAAAATGCGCCCGTTTCCACGCCCTCTACGGTAATGGGAGTTTCCGCATAGGTTTTTCCGTTGTGGCGCATGGTGTAGCCGGTAATCGTCGCGCCGTTTTTGGCTTCATAGGTTGCGCTTGCCTGGGCGGTGCTGAAATACCGAACCAACACATTTGCATCCCCGGTCAACGCCACCGTGGACGGATTCACATCTGTAACGCTTGCCGTCAATGCGGGTCTTGCCGCACTTTCGTCGGTGTTGACATAGAACTGGCAGGTGGATGTTCCCAACAGGGTGTTGCCCTGATAGCAGGCACAGTAGATCGTGCCAATGTCCGCTTTTGCATTGGGGATCTGACTGTAAAAATCTGTAGGGATCGTCCACGCAACTGCCACCAGCGCGGTTTTGGTTGCGATCGTTCCGCTTAAACTTCCAAAAGCATATGTCAGCGTATGGGTCATATCCCCTTCCGCTTTTTCGATGGTGATATTCACCGGGCTTCCGATGATGCCCGACGGACAGTATACCGCCGATGCCCTTGGAATTGCCGTCAAGGGCCACGTGCCGGACAAAGACATAGCCGGCGGGCCGTACTGGTTGTCCGCTTTTACGTTGGGTATCGACACATTGTAAGGCATATCCAATGTGCCGTCAGCATTGTGGGCAACGGTTATACTGCCCGTAGCGATGGTCTGCGTGGTGTTGTTGTTCCGCAGATCAAAGTAGAAATTCCGAATGGGAATCGTCTGCCCACCAACGGAAATATCCCAGTTGTAGTAGTAATCGTAGAATCGGTTGTTGTCCGTATTGCTGATGGTAAACAAATAGGATACCCGGGAAGTGTTGGCCCCAACATCCACCGATTCCTCTGTCAGTTTCAGAGAAATCACATAACTGTTGGACCAGGACTGCCAGGCATAACTACCTGTGGATATCGTTTTTGTCTGTAATGCCATAGTTTAACCCCCTATCCAGAAACAGCCCGTCCGGTCTGTTCCGTAATTTTCAAATCGGCTTCTGCCGCCCACCATTAAGTATGTGGACGCGTGCAGGTCCACCGCATTAACGCCTTCGCTGTTGGCGGTGAGCACCGCGTTATCATTTTTGTAGACGGTCATACCATCCTCGGTAATTTGGGTTTTGATCTCTTTACCGCTTTTGCGAACAGTCAGGCCGGTTTCGTCAAAGGTATAGCCGGCAGATGTGATCACCCGTTCTGTGCCGTCCTCCACGATGCTCCGCACCCGCAAAGAAAGGCCCTCAGCGGTCTGCTCCACCATGGAAACCCTGCTCACCGCCTGCTCCAGTTCCGTTTCCTGCTGGGACACTTTTGTTTTGATGCCGTCCACCGACAGTTCCATCTTGGCAAGTTTGTCGTCCCTTTCCCGGTTCTCTACCCGAAAACACTTCACCGAGGTCTCCACCTCCAGAATTCTCCCCTGCAAGTCTGCATATTGGGAGTTGTTGAAGGTTTCCACATTGTCCCGGTATTGATTTCCCGTTGACTCCAGCGTTTCTCTTTGCCCCTGCTGGGTCTTGGTCATCACATACACGGAAAATGTTTGGCCGTTGCCATCGGTCACCCCCACAATGTCCCCCGCCTGAATCGCCAAATTGGCAGGCATCCGCACTTTGCAAGGGGTGTATGTAACCGTCTGCAAAATTTCATAAAGGGTCTGGGCCACCGCCCCAAGAGCATCGTGGGAAGCAGAGGCAAGCAGGTAGTTGCCGGTGATCACATAGGCGTTGTTACCGTTTCCGTATATAGCGCCCACATCCTGCTTGCTGAATTGAATCTGCACCTTGTCCACAGGCGCAACCTGATAGTCCTTGCGCTCCATAGAATCCTGATAGCAGAACCACTGCCCCGAGGGGGTAATGGTAATGTTCTTCGGTGTGTACCAGGCAAATTCGATGTTTCCGTCAGCATTTGCCCGGCAAAATCGGCCGCAGGCCTGCCCTGCCCATTGGATCAGTTTCCGGCCGGTGACCTTGCCCGCAGAGAATTTTTGCACAGGCCAGTCCTCATTGGGCAAGGTGGCGTTCACCAGCGTCAAATTGCAGGCGCTGCACACCATTTGGGCAAAGGTTTTTAAGGTGTATGGCCAGCCGTTCAAACTTTCGACCCATTGGGTCAAGTCCCGATCCAGCCAACTGATCCTATCGTAAGCGGTAATGCGGTAGCGGTTTTTGCTGGGCCTTTGGGTCTTTTCCACAGTAAACAGGCCCACTTTTGTCCGGACGTCGCCATCGTCCACCTTGTAAAGGGTCAACTCCGTACCGTTGGCAATCTGCAGACCCCCATTGGGTGTAAAAAGGCTAACCTCCAGCATAGCGGCGCAGGCAGCGCCAAGAGTCAGTTCCGTGCCAGTGTTTACCTGCTGGATAAGGGTCACGCTTTCGATGGCGTTGACCGTTTCCGGTCCGGAAAACAGTTCCCTTCCGTCTGGAAGGACGATCAAATTTTTCAGCAACCTACCACCTCCTAGCACTCTGTAATGTCAAATTGATATTTGCCGAATTGCCCGGTAACCGCGTTGCGCCATTGGGTCTGGTGCTTGCTCCGATAGCATTTTGAGGCCACCGACACGGTACTATCCGCCAAAGACGGGCGGGTAAACACAAATGTGTCCTTTCCTGCAAACAAGGCTTCCATATAGGCATATTCCTCCGCGGTGATTTCCCCGTAGGAAAAAGTCCACTTGCCGACCCCTTGTCTTGCCACAAACCGATGGAGGAACGCGCTTTCGTCCCGCCCGGAATCGGAACTTTCCAAATCATTCACCTGCAATTTCAGGTTACTGTCCGGAACCACAATGCTCTGGCCATCAATCAAAAACAGATCCGTTGTCCCTCTCATAAGGCACCTCCGTTCACCACGGCCATTTTCTGCTGATAGCGCTGAGCCGCCTGTCCGATGAATTCATCGCTGCAGTATTCCGTAAGCGCTTTCTGCACGGCCGAAGCAACCAGTTTTTCAATTGTGGAGAGCGACATCTCCACATTGGTTGTATTTTCCATAAAGTCCTCTCCTTTTGTTTAAGAGGAGGGCTTGCGCCCTCCCCTTTTATGTTGCTTGATAGTTTTTTACAAAGTCCGCGGCCAATTTACCATTGGGCTGTTAACCTGCAAATTGCCCGGCAGGTTGACCCACTCCCCGGTAAATGTCTAAGTAGATGGATGCCTTGTCAAACAGTTCCCGTTTCAGGCTGGTCTTGCCGGCCGCATATCGTGTCGATGCACCGCCTGTGCTCGCAGAGAACAGGCCACCATTTCGGTTGTCCCACAGGGTTTCTGCCATAGCGCAAACGGCCAGTTTTTCTGCATCTTCGCCGGAGGATTCCACCCGGTAGATCCGTTTCAATCTGTCGAGGTATCGCTGCGCCTGAGCCGCCACACCGGAAAAGGCCTTTTCCGGAATGACGCTGCCCAGGTAATCATTTGTGTAGAATCCGTAGTCTACCATAGGCAGCGCCTCCTGCATTAACCGGCAGTCACGATGGCGATGTCCTTCAGAACAGCCGCTTTCAGGGTGTTCTTCAGAACAACGCCGGCCACCAGTTCCACCTCGCCGGTCTTCACAGCGCCGGGGGTGTTCAGGTCGGGCAGGTAAGACTGGATCACGCCATCGCCCATGGGAGAGATGCCGTGGAAGCCGTCCAAACCCAGAGAAACCGCGTAAATGGCGGTCTTGCCGTTTGCATCGGTCTCGATCACATCTTCTACGGTAGTGCCGTTGTAGTACTGACCCATATCCACCATGGGAACGCCTGCGTAAGTTTCCACAGTGCGCCCAAAGTCGTCCTGGGTGCGCTCATAGTAGCCTGCGCGACGAGCGATGGAGCGCAGTTTTACCAGCATGGCTCTGTTCATCAACAGCATAGAGGGCGTGCCGTCCAAAGTGCTGATAAAACTGTCCATCTCGTCCAAAAATGCGTTGTAGTTGGCATCCAGTTCGGTAGAGGTCTTCAGGCTGACTTCGCTGGTGATCTCATTGGCAGTGCCGGTCAGCAACTTCTTCAGACCGTCAAAAGTGCCGGTCACATAGCCTTCGCCGGCAGCATCACCGGTGCCGTTGATCACCAGATTGTGGAAATAATTGGCGGTTGCCTTGATCTTCTGTTCTGCCTGGAATGCCATTTCGTTGGCCGCGCCGGCGGTGTTCTGGATCACCCGGTCCATCTGGAAAGAACCGCCCATAATAATGGCATTGGCAGTCTTCTTCTCCTTCTTGGCCTCACCGGGGGTGTACTCACCGCCGACGGTACGGACAGACGCGGTGGAGGGGGACTTGAGTTGAATGTAGCCGTAAGTCAGGGTGCTGCCACCGGTGCCGGGAGAGATCACATTGTCAAATACCATGTTGTCCAGCAGCAAGGAACTGCGACGGAACATATCTACGATCTGCTGATCGACCTTGTCGGCCATGCCGACCTTTGCTTCTGCGAGTGTAATAGCCATAATGTTTACTTCCTTTCAAATTTTTCAAGTAGTGCGCCCGCCAGTGTGGCTGGGCTTTTGTTTTCGTTTGACGCATTAGCGCCGGTCCCCCTTGCGTAAGGGGGTGGATTTTCCGATTGGAACAGGTACGCGCAATCCTGTTTCAGCGCGCGCAACGCCTCCTCCACATCGGCCTGCTGATTTTCGCTGGATTTGAGTGTTTCTACATCCAAAAGCGCGGTAATTGCCTTGGCGTTGCGGCCTTTTTGGGCCAGGATGGCTTTTTCCAAATTGTGGCTAAAAATCAAATCCGACATTTCCCGTCGATGGGTCTCCACTGCTTGGTTGTACCGTTCCTCGTATTCCTGAGCCGTTTTCACGGCCTCAGCCGCCCCTTCTGCCTGAGCCAGTTGCCCCTTGAGCGCCGC
>JAFQDY010000052.1 GCA_017399325.1 Oscillospiraceae bacterium | reverse complement strand
TGTATATTTGCAGGTCCTTGGAAACTTGCCGACGATCTCCATACAAGCCGCGAGATCAAAGTCGGTCTCTCTGTATTCGGTTTCGTAATTGATGATGATTTTTCTCTTGCCCAAAATCGTTTTAGGCAGATCACTTTTAATTTTTTCAATATCGTCAAAAGCGTCTGTCTTGGATAGATAATTTTTTCTGATGTAAGCAACGCGGACTTTGTCGGTCGCTCTGACAATAATATTAAACATTTTCGACTCTCCTTCTGTCAGATTGTTTTTGATGGATTCGATTTTCCTTAACTGCGTTTGGGTGGTTTCAACCAGTGCTTGAAGTTCGGCAAACTTCGCATTTAGTCCGGCTGTGATTTTCTCGTTGTCCTTCGTTGTCAACTGCACACGTATCTCATCCAAAGAAAAACCGAGTTCCTTCAATGCAATAATACGATAGCAATTTTCAAGTTTTGATGCCGAATAATAGCGGTAGCCCGTGAATTTATCAATCTCATCGGGGATAAGCAGGCCTTCGGCGTCGTAATATCGCAAAGTCTTTACGGAGATATTGCATAATTTAGATAATTCACCTATCTTATACATAACGTTTCCTTTCATTGAAATTCTGCAGGACAGAAACAGCGCTATTCCTATCTTACAAGCAAAATATATCATTACAGTTAAGGGGAGAGTCAATAGGTTTTTGAGGTTTTATACATTTATTATACCATAAAAATGTGTGTTTTTTAACAATGTGAACTGCTGTCCGTCAAGTTGCACCACCATGTTCAGTGGTTAGCAGGTGCGCAACTTAAGCCTTCCTCGGACGAGGGAGGCTTTTTGCGGGGCGTCGAAGGCGCCGCCCCCTACAAATAGCAAACGCGGGGCTTTTTATGCTCTTGCATAACGGCTATCTCTTCGGTATAATAAAAGAAAAAGACGATAGGAGCATCACTATGGAACTGTCCCAAATTTTGGCAAAATGCGACCACACCTTACTGAACCAAGCCGCCACCTGGTCGGACATCAAGGGCATTTGCGACGACGGCATTGCCTACTCCACTGCATCTGTCTGCATCCCTGCGTCGTTCGTGAAACAGGCAAAGGATTATGTGGGCCAGCGCCTTGCCATCTGTACGGTCATCGGTTTCCCCAACGGCTACGCCACCACCAAGGCAAAGTGCTTTATGGCCGCCGACGCGGTAGCAAACGGCGCGGACGAGGTGGATATGGTCATCAACATCGGCTGGGCAAAGGAATGCCGCTGGGCGGACATCACCGCCGAAATTGCCGCGGTGAAAGAAGCCTGCAAGGGCAAGATCCTGAAAGTGATCATTGAAACCTGCCTGCTGACCGAAGACGAAAAGATCGCCCTTTGCCGCTGCGTTACCGACGCCAAGGCAGACTATATCAAGACTTCCACCGGTTTTTCTGTTGCGGGCGCAACCTTTGACGATGTGGCTCTGTTTGCCAAGCACATCGGCCCGGATGTGAAGATCAAGGCCGCAGGCGGTATTTCCTCGCTGGAAGACGCGGAAAAGTTCATTGAACTGGGGGCGTCCCGTTTGGGCACATCCCGGATCGTGAAGATCGCCAAGGGTCTGAAAAACGACGGAACTTACTAAAACACCTCATCCACCGCTAACGCGGTCCACCTTTCCCTCAAGGGGAAGGCTCTTTAAGGAGAAACTATGAAACGCATTTTCTTAATTGTGCTGGACTCTTTCGGTGTGGGCGCGATGCCCGATAGCAACACCTTTGGCGATGTGGGCGTGGATACTTTAGCCGCCTGCGCCAAAACAGGACGCCTGCGCATTCCCAATTTGATCCAGGCGGGTTTGGGCAATATGGACGGTGTTTCCTGCCTGCCCAAAGTTCCCTCCCCCACTGCCGCATTTGGACGGCTGGCGGAAGCCTCCCAAGGCAAGGACACCACCATCGGCCATTGGGAAATTGCCGGAATTATTTCGGAACAACCTCTACCTACCTATCCGAATGGATTCCCGAAAGAAGTTCTCGGGCCGTTTCGTGAAGCAACCGGCAGAGGCGTGCTTGCCAACGCCCCCTGGTCCGGCACAGCAGTGATCGAACGATACGGCAAGGAACATATGGAAACCGGCGATCTGATCGTGTACACCTCCGCCGATTCTGTATTCCAAATTGCCGCCCACGAGGAGATCGTACCGCCGGAGCAGTTATATGAATATTGCCGCATTGCACGGAACATTTTACAGGGCAAACACGGCGTGGGTCGGGTGATAGCCCGTCCCTTTGTAGGGACACCGAGGAATTTTGTTCGCACCGCAAACCGCCACGATTTTTCTTTGACGCCACCAAAAGCCACCCTTTTGGATGCTTTGAAAAACGCCGGTCTTGCTACCATCGGCATCGGAAAGATCCACGACATTTTTGCAGGGCAAGGCCTTGCCGAATTTGTCTACAACAAAAGCAACAACCACGGAATGGATCATTTGGAAAGTTATGTAAACCAAGATTTTACGGGTCTTTGCTTTGCCAATCTGGTAGATTTTGATATGCTCTACGGCCACCGGCGGGATGCGATTGGTTACGCGGAAGCCTTAAGTGAATTTGACCGCTGGCTGGGCGATTTTCTTCCCAAACTGGAGCAAGACGATATGCTCATCATCACCGCCGACCACGGCTGCGACCCGGCCTACTCCGCCACCACCGACCACACCCGGGAGTATGTGCCGGTTTTGGCATTCAGCAAGGGCGTTGTCCCCGCCAATTTGGGTACGCGGGGCAGTTTTGCGGACATTGCCGCCACAGTTGCAGACATTTTCGGCGTTTCCCTTGACACCCCCGGCAAGTCCTTTGCCCACAAGATCTTAAAATAAAACCTGCCACCCAAAGGATGGCAGAAAAAGGAGGATTTTATGAGTCCCGAGAAACTGATCGAACAGGCCAAAGAGGCTATGCTCCACGCTTACGCCCCCTATTCCGGTTACAAGGTGGGCGCTGCCCTTTTGTGCGCCGACGGCACGGTCTACCAGGGCTGTAACATCGAAAATGCCGCCTACGGCCCTACCAACTGCGCTGAGCGCACCGCCATTTTCAAGGCGGTTTACGACGGCCATCGGGATTTTGTTTCCATTGCCGTT
Organism: Oscillospiraceae bacterium; assembly: GCA_017399325.1. GTDB lineage: Bacteria > Bacillota > Clostridia > Oscillospirales > Oscillospiraceae > Faecousia. The sequence continues at coordinate 2,898 of JAFQDY010000052.1, read as the reverse complement.
TGCGGCGGCAAAGACGGCGCCATCACCGGTACTTTTCCCCCTTGCGGAGTCTGCCGGCAAGTGATGCGGGAGTTCTGTCAAGACGATTTTCTCATCTATCTGGCCGACGGAAACGGCTACAAAACCGCGACACTGGCCGAACTTCTGCCCCACAGTTTCCAGCCGGAAGTGTTAAATGGCTATTCCACTTCTGTATAAATTTCTGTAACACAGTAGGCCTTTTCGTTGATCAGTACCGTATCTTCTCCGTCCCAGCCGATCGCCACGGTTGGGGCGGTTTTTTCATATTGGGCCACATACACGGTCACAGGCCGCTTGGAAACAGTAAACACGCCTGCATCAAAGCCGCCTTTCTGGTAGGCCTTGACCAGCATATTGCCCCCTTGCTCTCCCTGGTTGTTGTCGACAACTTCCACATAGCAGGTTTTTTCCGGGGAAAATACGGTGTCTACTACCGTATCATTGCCTCCGTTACTAAACGCGATGCCAATGATAGAGAGAAATGCCATGGGCATCAAAAGCGCGCCGGAAACCAGCAGGCCGGTGGTCTTGGCCCACTTGATTTTTCCGAACTTCATACCCAAAATGAATGTGCAGAAGAATGCAATCACGGCGGTTGCGATGACGCCTGTGCCTTTTGTTGCGTTGCTGACCCAGTTTGCCATACCAACCACAGGCAGCAGACCGATGGGCATGCCGTCCTCTTCTTCCGATTCGTCAAAGGGGTCTTGTGTTTTCAGCCGCAGCACAAAGTAGGCCGCGGTGAGGGCGATCAAAAGCAGATTCCAGACTGTGCCGCTGAACATAGTCAGTTGATACCCGCAAAGCCGGGCGATCAACGCGCCCAAAGGATAGATGCCATACAAAACAAACAAGGCGATACCGCCGATCTTGATACCTTTTTCCATTATCTTTTCCCCCATTGGTTTTCTTTTTTTCATTATAGCACAAAATGTGAAATTGACAAGAACGGAAAGATATGCGAAAATGGACGTAACATACCAAAAGGAGTGAGCCACTGTGGGTACACAAAGAAAACGCATCCGCCTCCTTGCGCTGGTTTTGGCGCTGATCCTGCTGTTAGCCGGCTTTACCGCCTGCGCGAAAACGACGGATTCCCTTATTGACCCCTCTGCCGACAACACCTCCGCTGACAACGCCCCGGAGAACACCGCTTCCTCCAGCCTGAACGGTGTTGACCTGAAGGATTTTGTCATCGTTTATTCCGACGACGACTCTGCTTACAGCAAACGAGCCGCCCAGTACATTCAAAATATGGTGAAAACCCGTACCGGTCTGGAGCTGAAGCTGGCGGAGGACGATGCTGCCGCGGCGCAGTACGAAATCGTTGTAGGTGAAACCTCCCGTCCCATTTCCTCCCGGTTAGACCCTGTCGTGGGAAAGGCTCAGTTTACTATTTTAGCCGAGGACAACGCGATCGCCTTGGAGGGTGAATACTTTGTCATTGCGGCGGCAGCCTACTATTTTATCAACACCTATGTGCCGAAGGCCGATTTCGAGGCACAGATCCCCAAGCAGGTATCCACCCTCGACCCCATCGTAAAGAAAGCTACCAACTTCATTCTGATGATCGGCGACGGTATGGGTGTGAACACCACAAGACTGTTTGAAGTGATGGATAACCGCATCGCATACGGCGACGGCGAGGAGCTGTTCTACGGCTACTATTTGCCCTACCAAGGCACTGCCCGTACCCGCTCTTTGTCCGGCACCACCGACAGCGCCGCCTCCGGCACGGCTCTGGCCACCGGCACCAAGACCCTCAACGGCTATCTGGGCCGGAACAAGGATGGCAAGGATCTGCTGTCTTTGACGGAGCTGGCCGCCCAACAGGGCAAGTCCACGGCGGTTATGTCTACGGAAGTACAGACCGGCGCGACCCCCTCTGCCTTCAGTGCCCACGCCAGCGACCGCAACAGCAGTGACGAGATTTTGGCAAGCCAACAGATAACCGTGGACACTTATGGCACCATCATCGATTGCGACTACGACTATTATGATGAGGCCGGTGTCACCAAACTTCGCAACGCCATCACCGGCAATCTGGATAAACTGGATGACAACAAAAAGGGTTTCTTTATGATGTATGAAGAGGCTTACACTGACAAGCACAACCACGCCAACGACAAAGAGATGTCTTTCAGCGCTTTGGTGCGGTTCAATCAGGCCATCGGTCTTGTGATGGAATATGCCTTCTACCACCCCAACACCTTCGTGCTGATCACCGCCGACCACGAGACCGGCGGCTTGACCGAGGACTTTAAGTATACCTCTGATAATCACACCGGTGAGGATGTGTGCGTGTTCGCCCACGGAAACAGGGGCGACTATTTCCACAACACCTCCGTTGATAACACCCAGATCGGTCAGGCCTTTGCCACCTTTATGGGCGCGCTCGAGTTCGGTGAATAATTACTCGGCTGCGCTCTGAAGAACGATGGACTCTCCCACGGGCTAACCAACAGTCCGGTGGACTGTTGGTTACCTTGGCTTCGCCAAGGCCGCCCTTTCGATTCCCGCGGGTAGCAAAAAAGAGACACACCGAATGGTGTGTCTCTTATGTCTTAAGCCTGTTCTTATCCATATGGGGCTTCGCCCCATGGGAATCTCCCACGGCCTAAAAAGTGTCCACCGGACACTTTTCTTAACGGCCTTTCGATTCCCGGATGGACAAAATGAAAACCACTCCGAAAAGGAGTGGTTTTCTTTTTGGTGACCCGTACGGGAATCGAACCCCTGTTACCGCCGTGAAAGGGCGGTGTCTTAACCGCTTGACCAACGGGCCTGGTAGCGGCGACCTGACTTGAACAGGTGACAGACCGGGTATGAACCGGGTACTCTACCAACTGAGTTACGCCGCTAAACATCAGACGCTTC
>JAFQDY010000003.1 GCA_017399325.1 Oscillospiraceae bacterium | reverse complement strand
GTGGTCAGGCACAGGTCTGCAGAAAGCAGCAACGCCTTGGTATCGCCGTAAGCAAAGGCGACCGCGATCACATTCAGGTCATCGTGGATGGCCTGAGTGGGGCGCTGTATGGGGTAGCCGTACAGAATCGTTCCCATTTCGGGGGATGTGCAGCGTCTTGCAACGCCGATCTGCAATTTACTCATAATCATTCTCCTTTACCGGAAAAATCAGTCTACCATACCGTTGGCAATTACCTTCTGGTAGTAGTACCAGGAGTCGCGGCGATAGCGCTCCTTGGTTTCAAAGTCCACCTGCACCAGACCGAAGATGTAGTTGAAACCGCCGGCATACAGTTCGTTGGTGTCCATAATGGTCCAGCAGTAGTAGCCGCCGATGTCCGCGCCGGCCTGGATAGCACGGGACACTTCACGCAGATGCTCACGCATATAGCGGACGCGGTAGTCGTCCTTACGCTCTTCTTCCAGGTTGCCCCACTTCTTCTTGGCGATGCCGTTTTCGGTAATGAAGATCTGGGTGCCGGGATAGGTGTTCTTGAAGTACATAGCCACATCGAACAGGCCCTGAGGGTAGTACATAAAGCCATAGTCGTCAACGGGCATAAACTCGTTTTTGTAGTTCTCGTAGCCCATATCCGCGGTGTCGCTGTGCTTGGTGTGGTTGGGGTTGTAGAAGTTGACACCCATAAAGTCTGCCTTCACGAAGTTATCGTCCAGTTCTTTCTGGAAGTTTGCGGGCAATTTGTCCATAATGTAGGCATCGTTCTTCAAAATTTCGGGATAGTGGCCCTTCAGCATAGGATCCAGCCACCAGCCGGCATAGAATGCAAAGCGGCGGTCTGCTGCATACTGGTCCTTGGGGTCGTGGGATTCGCTGTATGTAGGCTCTACATGGATCACTGCGCCGATCTTGCCGGGCAGATTCATCTTCTTATAGATCTGCATAGCCTTAAAGTGGGCCAAAATGCCGTTGTGGCAAGCCTGGATCGCTGCGCCCATATCTTTCATAAAGGGGGCGTTTGCGCCGTAGGCGTAGGAAGCCATAATGTTGATGCTGGGCTCGTTGATAGTGCTCCAGTATGCAACACGATCGCCGAAGTGCTTGAAGCAGACCTCTGCGTAAGTGCCGAACCAGTCAATGAATTCGGGGTTCAAAACGCCGCCCATTTCGATGACCCAGTAAGGCAGATCGCAATGCCACAGATCGAACATAGGAACGATACCAGCCTCAACAAGGGCGTTGATCATATCGTCATAGTAGTCGATACCGGCCTGGCAGATTTCCACAGGGCCGTTGGGGAAGATTCTGGACCAGGAGATCGAGAAGCGGAAGGACTTCAGGCCCATTTCCTTCATATCCAGAATATCGCTGCGGTAGCGGTGATAGAAATCAGCAGCCTTTGCAGGGTCGCCGCCGAAATATTTTTCGGGGAAAACAGTATAGAAATGCTCACCTACATCCTCACCTTTGCCGCCTTCTTTACAGCCGGCTTCGATCTGGCAGGCAGAGCAGGCAGCGCCAAACAAAAAGTCTTTGGGAAACTTGAAATTCATAATGTTTTTCCTCCTTTTATTGTCTGACTTCATTATAGCATCCTACCACATTTTGTCAAGAAATCTTATTGCCAAAATGCGCTGAAAAACTGCATAAAACGGCTTTTGCTCCCCTATGGGTTGTATTGACATTTTTCCATCACTCATTTATAATAAAAATAACAAAACTATGTTTGGAGGGTGTATCTATGGAAAAGAAAATCATTACCATCAGCCGTGAATTTGGCAGTGGCGGCCGTACCATCGGTCATCAGGTGGCAGAAGCACTGAACATTCCTTTCTATGACAAAGAACTGGTTGACCAAGTGGCGCTGGAATCCGGCTTTGCACCCAACTTTGTAGAAGAACACGGGGAGCATGCCCCCAGCAGCAGTTTGTTTGCTTATGCCTTTGCCCACCACGGTGCCCCCGGTGTGATGAACGGTATGTCCACCGCAGATTTCTTATGGAATGTGCAGTGCAATGTGATTCTGCAACTGGCTGAGAAAGGTCCTTGCGTGATCGTGGGCAGAAATGCCGACTACATTCTGAAAGACCGTCCCGACTGTCTGCACGCTTTTATCCACGCCAACACCGAAGCCCGGGCCGAGCGGATCGTCCGGCTTTACGGCAACTCGGAGAAGAGTCCCCAGGCCCGTTTGGCGGAAAAAGACAAGCGCCGCAAAATGAATTATCAGCATTACACAGGTCAGACCTGGGGCAATGCGAAAAACTACGACATCTGTCTGGACACCAGCGTGCTGGGCATTGAAACCTGCACGGAGATTCTGGTAAAACTGATGCGCGGTGAATAAATGAAAGATAGAGCCACCCTCACAAGAGTGAGGGTGGGTCATTTTTTGGGGCAAAACCGGTGTGACCGGATGAGGGATTCAATCAAAGCAAATTGCCTTGGGTCCACACCCATCCCCTCAAAAGTTCTCGCAATTTTGTCGGATGAGGGATTCGATGCAAATTAAAATCCCGACCACAAAAGTGGTCGGGATTTTAATGGCAGAGGATGAGGGATTCGAACCCCCGCAAACGGAGTCAGAGTCCGGTGTGCTACCGTTACACTAATCCTCTATCGCACGGACGAGATTTATTATACGCAAGAAACGGAAAAAGTCAAGCATTATTTTCCATTTTCCGCACATTTTTCTCCCGCGCCCGCTTGTATCTTTCCCACATTCGTGCAGGCTATTCATTCAGGTTTCCCAAGGGAACGGTTTGCCTTTCAGAACGTGTTTTTTGATGTAGGAAAAAGTTCTTCTCTCCCCTTTGTCTTGCAGCATTTCAAGCAAGAAGTCCAATTCCTGCCGGGTCTGGGGATGCATACGGTTTCGCTCCATACTTTTGCGGAAGTAGGTAAGCGCAGCGCCGTCGGTATAGTCCTTGCCCTGGTATGTCATACAGGCAGCACGGCGGTCCATCACCATTTCAACAAGGTACTTTCTGGGCATAGGCAGAGATTCATACTGGCGGGTCTGGCTGCTGATGTCCGTCCAATATTCATAGTGGTGGCGGTTACGCCCCTTGTGGTGCATCCAGGCTTCGCTGTATCCCTTATCTTCCCGTTCAGCATTGTTGGGGCTGCGGACGCCTTGATAATACTTAGCGCCCGTAAGAAATTCCGTTGGAGAATATTTGGACAGGTCGTGGGTCAGGCCCTGCCAATAAAGACCCACGCGGAAACAGCCGTCTAGTACCAAAAAGCGGTGTTTTGTGATGGTTTTGAAATGTTGCCAGGCTTTCATTTTGCTCTACTCACTTTCAGAAAACAAGGGTGCGTTTTGCACCCTTGTGATACTTATTTTGCCAGGAAACCGACTTTCTTATAGACCTTACGCAGAGTCTTTTCCGCTACATAACTTGCCTTTTCCGCGCCTGCACGGTAAACGGATTCCAGGTAGGCTTTGTCCTGCAGAAGGCGCAGGGTCTCCTCACGAATGGGGCGCAGGGTTTCCACAACGGCCTCGCCAACGGCAGGCTTGAATGCGCCGTAGCCTTTGCCGGAAAACTCGTTTTCAATCTGCTCGTAAGACTTGCCGGTAACGGCAGAGTAGATGGTCATCAAGTTAGCAACGCCGGGCTTATTCTCCTTGTCATAACGGACGCAGTTTTCCGTATCGGAGTCGGTAATGGCCCGCTTGAACTGGCGCATAATGGTCTCCGGGGTGTCCATTACCAGCACACGGCCGGTGTCCTCATTCTCGGACTTGGACATCTTGGCGGTGGGGTTGGTCAGACTCATAATCCGAGCGCCTACCTTGGGCACAAAGGGCTCGGGGATTTTGAATACGTCGCCGTAAATGCCGTTGAACCGGCGGGCGATCACGTGGGTCAGTTCCACGTGCTGCTTCTGATCCTCACCTACCGGCACCAGGTCCGGCTGGTAAAGCAGAATATCGCCTGCCATCAAAGAGGGATATGTGAAGAGACCCGCGTTGATATTGTCGGCATTCTTCGCGGATTTATCCTTAAACTGGGTCATACGGGACAGTTCACCGAACATAGAGTAGCAGTCCAGCACCCAACCCAATTCCGCGTGCTGATGAACGTGGCTCTGCACGAAAAGAGTATTCTTTTCCGGGTCTAAGCCGCAGGCAATATATTGCGCCAGTTGCTCCAGCGTTCTGCGGCGCAGGTCGGCAGGATTCTGCCGGACGGTGATGGCATGCAGGTCCGCCATAAAGTAAAAGCACTCATACTGATCAGCGCGTTCCGCCCAATTCTTCACTGCGCCCAAATAAGAGCCCAACGTCAGATCGCCGGAAGGTTTGATGCCGGATAACATTCTTTTCTTTGCTACTTCTTCCATTTTTCTTCCCTCGTTTTTAGTGATTTCCTTGATTTTACCACACCGGCAACAAAAACGCAACGGGAAATTGACTTTGTAGCCACATCTATGCTACAATATGCAAAGAAATTCTATGCGAGGTATCGACTATGGATTATACAAAACTTGCTGAACTGCTGTTTCCCAATGTAACGGATACCCCCGAATCTCTGGAAGAGCGATTCCCCCTGCGGAATTGCCCCGAGGGCGCGGTGGTCACCCGTATGGCTCCCTCCCCCACCGGCTTTGTCCATTTGGGCAATCTGGTGCAGGGTCTGATTTCCGAGCGAATGGCCCACCAAAGCGGCGGTGTTCTGTTTCTGCGGGTGGAAGACACCGATGCCAAACGGGAAGTTCCCGGCGCTGTGGAAGTGCTGATTAACACATTGGCTCACTACGGCATCGCCTTTGACGAGGGCGCGACCATCGATGGCGACAAGGGCGTTTACGGTCCTTACCGTCAGCGGCAAAGAGCCGACATTTACCATGTTTACGCAAAGAAACTGGTGTGCGAGGGCAAGGCTTATCCCTGCTTCTGCACAGAAGAAGAACTGACTGCAATGCGTGAAAAGCAGGAGGCTCAAAAGGTCAATTTCGGCTACTACGGCCCGTTTGCTATGTGGCGCGACCGCTCTTTGGAGGATATTCAGGCCCAACTGAATGCGGGCAACCCTTGGGTACTCCGTTTCCGCTCTACCGGCTCTATTGAAAATCAGTTTAAGTTCGACGATTTGGTCAAGGGCAAATTGACCGTCACGGAAAACGACATCGACCATGTGCTTCTCAAGTCCGACGGCATTCCCACTTACCACTTCGCCCATGCGGTGGATGACCATTTAATGCGCACCACTCATGTGGTTCGTGGCGACGAATGGCTGGCTACCCTGCCTTTCCACATTCAGTTGTTCCAGGCGCTGGGATTCAAACTGCCCAAGTATGTACACATTGGCCCCTTAATGAAGATGGACGGTGGTTCCAAACGGAAATTCTCTAAACGGAAAGACCCTGAAAGTGCATTGACATATTACAAAGCCGAGGGTTTTCCTGTTGCTTCCGTCCGGGAATATCTGTTAACTCTGCTGAACTCTAACTTTGAAGATTGGCGCAGAGCCAATCCCGATGCAGATTTGAACGAATTCAAATTCACTCCGAAAAAGTTGAATCCTGCCGGTAGCCTGTTTGATATTGCTAAACTGATAGATATATCCAAAAATGTCATTTCCCGTATGGATGCAGACACAGTCTACGGCTTGCTCACCGAATGGGCCAAGGAATTTGACGCTGATTTCTACGACAAACTGCTCGCAAATCCTGACTATGCCAAGAAAATTCTGGCCATCGGCCGCGGCGGCAAGAAGCCCCGTAAAGATATGGCCGTATGGACCGAGGCAAAGCCTTATATGGGCTTCTTCTATGACGAGTACCTGGAAAAGCCTGCATTTGACGAGAAGTTCTCTGCTGAGACCGTTAAGACCGCTCTTTCCAAGTTCTTGGAGAAGTTCGATATCAGCGATGACTCCGCAGTTTGGTTCGACAAGGTCAAGGCCATCACCGAGGAGATGGGCTTCACCACCGATATGAAGGCCTACAAGGCTGACCCCGATGCCTTCCCCGGCACGGTGGCCGATGTGTCTACCTTTATCCGCCAGGCCGTCACCGGTAAGACCAATTCCCCCGACCTGTATACGGTCATGCAGATTTTGGGCTACGATCGCACCGTTGCCAGAATCAAGGCGGT
>JAFQDY010000051.1 GCA_017399325.1 Oscillospiraceae bacterium | reverse complement strand
GTGGTCTTCCAAGAGGCAGAAAATCGGATGCATACCATCAAAGCGGTCATGGCCGCAACATTGTAAAACAAAAAACCTCCCTCATAAGAGGGAGGTTTTCTTTGCGCTTATTTACCCGGGTTTCCTGCGGTGTCGGCGCCGTCGCCGGTTAAGCCAAGCCGGGCGGCTGCGTCCTCGCGCATTTTGTATTTGAGCACTTTGCCTGCCGCATTCATGGGGAATGCGTCCACAAATTCAATGTATTTGGGCACTTTGTGCCGGGCAAGACTTCCCTTGATATAGTCAGACATTTCCGCCACGGTGACGGAATCCTTTTCTTTCAGAATGATGCTGGCCAAAATTTCTTCGCCGTACTTTTTGTCCGGCACACCGATAACCTGCACATCTTTAACGGCAGGATGGGTGTAGATAAATTCCTCGATCTCCTTGGGGTAGATGTTCTCACCGCCCCGGATGATCATATCTTTCAGCCGACCGGTGATCCGGTAGTTGCCTTCTTCGTCCATACAGGCCAGGTCACCGGAGTGGAGCCAACCATCACTATCAATGGTGCCGCCGGTGGCGTCGGGCATCTTATAGTAACCCTTCATAGTGTTGTAACCCTTGGCGCAGAACTCGCCGTTGACACCGGGGCCAACTTCCTCGCCGGTCTCGGGATCCACGATCTTGCACCGCACATGGGGGAATGCATAACCCACCGTGTCGGTACGCACTTCCAGCGAATCCGTCCAGGCAGACATGGTGTTGCCGGGGGCGCATTCGGTCTGGCCGTAAACAGACACGATGCCGTACATATTCATCTCGTCAGGCTGTGCGGCCCGGCGCATCAGTTCCGGCGGACAGCCAGCGCCGGCCATAATGCCGGTACGCATATGGGAAAAATCGGTGCTGCGATAGTCCGGATGGTTAAACATCGCAATAAACATAGTAGGCACGCCGTTGAAGCAGGTAATTTTCTCCTGATTGATGCAGGCAAGGCTGGCCTTTGCGGAGAAATAAGGCAGGGGACACAGCGTTGCGCCGTGGGTCATAGACGAAGTCATAGACAGGGTCATACCGAAACAGTGGAACATAGGCACCTGGATCATCATCCGGTCTGCGGTGGAAAGACCCATCCGGTCGCCGATACATTTACCGTTGTTGACCACATTGTAATGGGTCAGCATAACACCTTTGGGGAAGCCTGTCGTGCCGGAAGTGTACTGCATATTGCACACATCGTCGGGCTTGACGGCGGCGGCCATCCGCTGCAACTGCTCCTGAGAGACCATTTCATAGCGGGCCATAGCCTCGTCAAAGGTCAGACAACCAGGCTGCTTGAATCCCACGGTGATCACATTCCTGAGGAAAGGCAGCCGCTTGCAGTGCAAGGGATCTCCCGGTTTTGTGCCGGCAATTTCCGGACACAGTTCGTTGATGATCCCGGCATAGTCAGAGTCCAAACAACTGTCGATCATCACCAAAGTGTGGGTGTCCGACTGGCGGAGCAGGTACTCGGCCTCGTGGACTTTATAAGCGGTGTTCACGGTGACCAAAACCGCGCCGATCTTGGTGGTGGCCCAGAAGGTGATGTACCAGGCAGGCACATTGGTGGCCCAGATGGCCACCTTCGAGCCGGCTTTCACACCCATAGAGATCAGCGCCCGGGCAAACCGGTCCACATCGGTGCGGAACTCCTCGTAAGTGCGGGTGTAGTCCAAAGTGGTGTACTTGAATGCATACTGGTCGGGGAATTCCTCCACCATTCTGTCCAGCACCTGGGGGAATGTCAGGTCGATCAATTCGTCTTTCTTCCAAACGTACTGACCGGTGCCGTCGTGATTGGGGTAAAGCACTCGCTTTTTGCCCCGGGGGCTTTCAAAGCGGCGCATAAAGTTCACAAAGTAAGGGAAGATGACCTCCGGATCTTGCACATAATCCAGCCACTGAGGCTTCCACTCCAAAGAGATAAAGCCGTCAAAATTTACGCTGGACAGCGCCCGCATCATATCAGCAACAGGCAAAGTGCCTTCGCCGATCAGTTGGTAATTACTATCATCGTCTGAGTCCCGCAAATGGACGTGGCGCACATAGTTGCCCAGATTTTTGATGGTGGTGTCACCGCTTTCTCCCATATCCCGATAGGGGTGATGGACATCCCACAGTGCTGCCAACTGGTCGCAGGCAAAACTGTCCATCATTGCCCGCAGACGGGCGGTATCTGCATAAATTCCGCTGGTTTTCAAGAGCAAAGTGACGCCGAATTCTTCTGCCTTGGGAAGAAGAACTTCCAAGTTACGCCGCACGGTATCTTCCCGGTCGGTCAAAGCGCAAGCCACCACATAAGGCACCTGCACGTTGCGGGCCACTTCCATCAGCACCAACAGGTCATCCAAAGGGGTATCCGGGCAGGAGATGTCGCAGGAAGTGTCAAAACAGGGAATTTTCAGATTCAATTCCCGCAGTTGCCGTACGGTGGCGGCCGCCTGATAGGTGTGGAACGGGCCGCTTCTGTCAAGGAGGGGATTGAACTTGGGCAGGTTGTAGACCTCTACGCCGGAAAATCCCATTTCCTTGGCGGTATGGAGCATATCGTCCCAACTAAGGTCGGGCCAGCCCCGGGTAGAAAAGGAGAGATTCATACGATTTCCTCCTCATAAACGATTTTATTCAGGGCGCTTAAGTAAGCGCGGATACCGGCGCCCACAATGTCGGTGGAAATACCCCGACCGGAGTAAAGGCGGCCGTTGGAGCGCAGTTTTACGATGGTCTGACCCATAGCGCCCCGACCTTCGGTAACGGCCTGGATCTGGAAATCGTCCAGTTCATAGTGGCAGCCAACGATCTGCTCGATTGCCAAAAATGCCGCGTCGATCGGGCCGTCGCCAATGCAAACGCCCTCAATGACAGCGTCTTTCTTTTTCAGCCGCAGATGGGCGGTGGAAGAAATGGTGTTGCCGGAGGTGATCACATAGGTGTCCAAAGTGTAAGTAGAAGGCACCTGCATGGCAGCCGATGCCACGATGGCGTCCAGTTCCTTAATGCTCACCTGCTCTTTTTTGCAGGCGATGGCCTTGAATGCATCGTAGACTTTGTTGTTGTCCTCGGCGGACAGGTCATAACCAAGATGTTCCACCGCTTTGATAACGGCGGTCAGATCGTCATGGGCGGTTAAGTAAATGCCGGTTTCTTCTTCTTTCGCGCCGGCGTCAAAAGGAGATGTTTTGCTCTTGCCGGTCTGACACATCCATTGGATCTGCCCCACGATGCGGCCCAGTTGGGTGGTGCGTACAGAGGTGTTCCAGCCAAAATCGTCGCCCCGCTGGGCAATGATCTTTGCGATGTGAGAAAGGTCAGCCGTGTGGATCGCATAGGCAGCGGCCTTGACTTCGGTTACACCTTGGCACAAAGCAGCCACGGAGCAGGAAACGGCCATATTTAGATTGTCGGGACAACCTACGCCCACGCTGATATTTTTTAAAGCGGGAACGGCGTCCGTCACACGGGCAATGAAGTCGGCAAATTCCGCAGGCAGTAAACTTGCGGCAGTGTCGCACAAAGTAACGGTGGTCGCGCCGGCGGCCACGGCTGCATCCAACGCCTGACACAGGAAAGAAAATTCGCTGCGGGTGGCATCTTCGGCAATAAACTCCACATCGCGGCAAAGACCTGCGCAATCAGAAACGGTCTTTTTGATGCTGGAGAGCATTCCGTCGGGCTTTTTGTGATACAGATATTCCATCTGCACCGCGCTCAAAGGAGCGACTACCTGCAAACGGGGCGCGTTGGCATCCGCAAGGGCGTTCCAGATGTCCTGCAGATCCTCACCATCCAATGCCACAGGCACGGCGATGGCGCTTTCTTTCACCGCCGCGGCAATGGACTTGATCCGCAAAGCGTCCACTTTGGGATTGGTGACCCCTTCCAGTTCAATGACGGAGACACCCAGTTTATCCAGCAGTTTGGATAGTTCGATCTTCTCTTTGAAGGACAGGCTGAAGCCCTCGGCTGCCTGTTTCATAGTCATATCGGAAATTTTGATGTTTGCCATAATGCGTGTCTCCTTCATACAATAATAAAAAAACCTGAGGTCAAAGTATGACCTCAGGGACGAAAACAAATTCGCGGTACCACCCTGCTTATTCCCCTGACGGAGAATCTCTCTCGGACTTCCAACAAAGTCCCAGCCTGTAACGGGGCGACCGGGTTTCATTACTGACTTTCGCGTTCACAAAACCGACTCGGGAAGCAGATTGCCAGATCCGTCCGCACCGGCTCACACCAACCGCCGGCTCTCTGAAACATCTGAATAAGGCAGGATTTCCGTCAAAGTCTTTGCATATATGGGATATTATAATTTAGCCCCGCAGGATTGTCAATATGTAGGATTATACAAAAAACCGAAAAAATAAATAAAATGTTTTAGACAGAAAAACATTTGACTTTTTCTCGTGGACAGTATATAATGTGGTTAATATGGGAAAAGGCTTTGACGAAGACGGTCAGACCGAGAAAAAGCACAGAGAGCCGGTGGTTGGTGAAAACCGGAGTTTTTCCAGTCTAATGACTTATCCCTTCCGAGCCGGAGAACTGAAATGTCAAGTAGGTTTTCCCGTCTGCCCGCGTTAAGGGATAGGACTTGTTGGAGTCTGAAGTGGCGGCGTATTGGCCGCAAATTGAGTGGTACCGCGGGTATACATTTTACTCGTCTCAAGAATTTTTCTTGAGGCGATTTTTTATTTTTTCAGGAGGTAGTAACTATGAGTAACCAAAACGCAGCAAACAATCAATTAATGGATGTGGCGCAGCGAATTCGCGAAATGCGTCAGATCGTCGGTTACACCGCTGCCCAGATGGCAGAAAAGACGGAACTGTATGAAGAAGTGTATCTGCAATACGAGGCCGGCACATTGGACCTGCCTTTTACCTTTATGCATAAGTGCGCCAAGATATTCGGCCTGGAACTGACAGAACTTTTGGAAGGCCACAGCGCCAAACTGTCCGGCTATGCGGTCACCCGCAAGGGCAAAGGTATGGTAACAGCCAGCGAAGATGGCATTACCATTCAGGATATGGCAGCCCTGTTCCGCAAGAAACTGGCCACCCCTTACTATGTTACCTATGAATATTCTGAGGAGCTGCAGAATAAACCTATTCACACCGTTACCCACGACGGTCAGGAATTCGACCTGGTCCTGCAAGGCGCTATGCGCATCAAAGTGGGCGACCACGAAGAAGTTTTGCGTGAGGGCGACAGCATTTTCTACAAATCCTCCACCCCCCACGGTATGATCGCCATTGACGGGGAAAAGTGTGTGTTCCTGTCTATGATCATGGCAGGCGACAAGACTGACACCACTATGCGCCACCCCACCGCCCAAAAGTCCCGCGTGCAGGATCAGCCGCTGCTTTGCAACGAATTTGTCTGGGGCAGTGAAGATGAAAATGGCGTGATGACCGGTATCAACTTTGCCGAAACCGACCGTTACAACTTTGCATTTGACACGGTGGACGCCATCGCCCGGAAAGAGCCGGACAGATTGGCAATGGTGCACATCGCAAACGATATGACCGAGCGCCGGTTCACCTTCAAGGATATGAAGGACGCATCTTCCCAGTGCGCCAACTACTTTAAATCTCTGGGCATCAAACGGGGCGACCGGGTAATGCTGGTCTTAAAGCGCCATTACCAGTTCTGGTTCGCTATGCTGGGTCTGCACAAATTGGGCGCCATCGCGATCCCTGCCACCAACCAACTGATGGAGCACGATTTTGTCTACCGCTTTGAAGCAGGCGGCGTGTCTGCTATTTTGTGTACCGCCGACGGCGACACCGCCAATCAGGTGGAATTGGCAGAAAAGACCGCGAATATCAGCCTGACCAAAATTATGGTGGGCGGCAAAAAAGACGGCTGGCACGATTTCAATGAAGAATATGGCCTGTTCAGCCGCCGCTATCTGCGGACTGAGGATGCCCCTTGCGGTGAGGATCCGATGCTGATGCTCTTCACCTCCGGCACTACCGGCTATCCCAAGATGGCGATGCATTCTTATAAATACGCTTTGGGCCACTACGTGACTGCCAAGTACTGGCATCTTTGCGAACGGGACGGCCTGCACTTTACCATCTCCGAAACCGGTTGGGGCAAGGCGCTGTGGGGAAAATTCTACGGCCAGTGGCTGTGCGAAGGCGCAGTGTTCACCTACGATTTCGACCGCTTTGATGCGGAAAAGATCCTGCCTATGTTTGCCCGGTACAATATCACCACATTCTGCGCGCCCCCCACTATGTACCGTATGCTTATCAAGCAGGACTTGAGCAAATATGACCTGTCGTCCATCCATCACGCAACCACCGCCGGCGAGGCGCTGAATCCCGAGGTGTTCTATCAGTTCGAGAAAGCCACCGGCCTGCGGGTCCATGAAGGTTTCGGTCAGACGGAGATGACACTGGGCATCGCAAACCTCTACGGCACCCAGATCAAACCCGGCGCTATGGGCAAACCCATCCCCGGCTACGGCATTGACATTGTGGATGCCGACGGCAATTCTGTGGATGACGGCGTCAACGGCGAGATCGTGATCCGCACCGAACCCAACCCCACCTGCGGTGTATTTCTGGGTTACTTCCGCAATCAGGAAGCCACCGATTCCGTATGGCACGACGGTATGTATCACACCGGCGATGTGGCCTGGCGGGATGAGGACGGCTACTACTGGTATGTGGGCCGCGTCGACGATGTGATCAAGTCCTCCGGCTACCGGATCGGACCGTTCGAGATCGAGTCCACCATTATGGAACTGCCTTATGTGCTGGAATGCGGCGTTTCTGCCGCTCCCGACGAAGTCCGGGGTCAGGTGGTCAAGGCATCTATCGTGCTTGTTCCCGGTACGGAAGGCACGGAAGAACTGAAGAAAGAAATTCAAAATTACGTCAAGACCCACACTGCGCCTTACAAGTACCCCCGTATCGTGGTGTTCCGGGACGAATTGCCCAAGACCATCAGCGGAAAAATTATGCGGAACAAACTGTAAAAAACACTGTCGTTTGTTGACAATTTCCTGCAGGAATGATAAAATTTTATTTTCCGGACCTTTCCGGACACAACGGCTATTTGAGAGGTAACTTATGACACAAAAAATCACCGGTGCGGATATGAAGAATATGGAAATTGCGGCCCGTATCCGGGAACTGCGGGAGATCTCCGGCATTTCTCAGGAAGATATGGCTGTCCGTATCGGCATCAGTGTGGAAGAGTACCGCCGCTGTGAGGAAGGTACGAAAGATTTAAGCATCGCATTTTTGTACCGATGCGTGCTGATTTTCGGCGTGGATATGTCGGACCTTCTGGAAGGCCGAAGCCCCAAACTGCGCTCTTATGCGCTGACCCGCAAGGGTGAGGGCCAGCGGATCGAAGAAGCCCATCATATGGTGGGTTATAACCTGGCTGCCGACTTCCGCAACCGTATCGCCCTGCCCCTTTATATGTCGGTAAAATACCGCCCTGAAGCGGAGCAGGAACCTATTGAACTGACTACCCACGAAGGTCAGGAATGTGACATTGTCATCAAAGGCAGTATGCGCATTCAGATCGGTGAGAATCAGGAAGTTTTGCACCCGGGCGACTGTATTTACTACGATTCTTCCACCCCCCACGGAATGATCGCCGTTGACGGTGAGGATTGCGCATTCTATGCCATCGTCCTGTCCAATTCTGCCGCCCGTGAGGGCGAACAGGCGGCTTCCGTGGCTGTGCCGGACACCGCCCGTCGCGAGCCGGATAAAAAGCACCGGATCTACCGGAAGTTTATCGACCGCAAGGTGGAAGACGGCTTGCTGACCGAGATCTCCTTTAAGGGTCAGGAACAGTTCAACTTTGCCTTTGACATCGTGGATACCTTGGGTGACGAGCAGCCGGAAAAACTGGCGATGCTCCATATTTCCGAGGATATGACCGAGCGTCGGTTCACATTCAAGGACCTGAAGAAAGAATCCGCCCGTGTTGCCAATTACTTTAAGGCCCTTGGCATCAAGAAGGGCGACCGGGTGATGCTGGTGCTCAAGCGCCACTATCAGTACTGGTTCTCTATTCTTGCCCTGCACAAACTGGGTGCCGTGGCCATTCCGGCTACCAACCAACTGCTGGAAAAGGACTTTACATACCGCTTCCAGGCCGGCAAAGTCAAGGCGATTTTGTGTACCGCTGACGGAGATGTTTCCGATGCAGTGGACGCCGCAGCCGCCAAATGCCCCGATCTTGCCTACAAGATCCTTGTAAACGGCAGCAAAGAAGGCTGGCACGACTTTAACGAAGAATACGGCCTGTATTCCTCTCACTTTGAACGGACGGAAGACACCGCCTGCGGCTCTGATCCTATGCTGATGTTCTT
>JAFQDY010000050.1 GCA_017399325.1 Oscillospiraceae bacterium | reverse complement strand
GCAATTTTTGCTGAATCCCCGGCTTTTGCTTTGTTTCGGCATCGGCTGGATCATTACCAACGGCTGGTCCTACATTCTGATGGGTTTGGGCACATGGCTGGAAATTCCGTGGATGATCGCGGTTTCCGGGGCATATCTGGCGTTTTTGTGGTTTCCGTTCTCTCCGGAAAAACTGGCTACGGTGGCCATCGCCGTCGGTCTGCTGCGGTGGCTGTTTCCCAACGACCAAAAGACTTTGGCGGTGCTCATCGAAATGAAACAGAAGGTCAAGACCGCAATCAAAAAACGAAAAGAAAAGAAATAAAAGGCTACCCGCAGGCAGCCTTTTTCTTTTTATTTATAACAAAAATTTGATGTGAGAGTATTTTAAGAAGAACGCGGTATACACTTATTGTATGTAGACTTATTGTGTTCTAAAACATAAAATGGATATAAAAAACGGCGAGGTGAGATTGATGGATATTATTAAAGTTTTTGGCGCAAATGTGCGCAAATACCGGCTCGAAAAGAAATTTTCACAAGAGAAATTTGCGGAACTTTCCGGGTTGCATAGAACCTATATCAGTGATATAGAATGCTTCCGGCGAAGTATTTCATTAGACAATATTCAAAAAATCGCTGATGCGCTTGGGATTGAAACATACAAATTGTTTATTCCGTTATAAAACTTGCATTGAAAGAGGAATTGGTGCAATGAATGAAAATATATGCAAAACAATATTTGATAAATTAATGGCAGAACTCCCCGCCCTATGGAAAGGCGAAGAAACAATTCTTTATATGAAGGAAAATGGCTGTCGCAATTGGCGGCAAATGGAATGGCCGGGATGGTATTTTCAGTTTATGTGCGAAACGATTTTAAGTAAAGATAATTTCTTCGCGATACCGGGACCTGCCTATGGAAAAGTAGAATTTGACGGCCAAAAGGTTATTCCGTGGGATTTTAAAGCGCACACAGCCAACACAGGGACGAATCAAAATAAGGTGCCCACAAACGGATATCAAGAAGTAATGAAGGCAATAGAAGAGTATGGTCGAGTGGGATTTATTATTGCTTCTGGTGATGCTGTGTTTGATGATAAAGATCAGACATTTAAAAAGTGGCATGATGCATTGAAGGGAAAAACATCTGATTATGAAAAGAAACGAATTGCCCGCCAAGCTCCCTCTCGAAGACGCAAAGCCTCCTTTAAATTAGATGCGATCAGATTTGTTATTTTGGACAAAACTACAGTTCAGTATTGTGGTTCTTTTCAAGGAGGAATGAGGAATTCCAACGGAGTGGCGCGCAACCCGAAGGTGATGCTTGATGTGTCGGACACAAGATTAGAGCAATACATTTTCAAAGTGCAGTAAAAGAAAATATGCCACCAACCCATATGCTGGGGATGGTGGCATATTGCATTATACATCAAATAGATTTAATTGCGTATCACAAAAATCCAGTTGCGCCATAGGATCCCAAACACCCTTATCATGCTGCTCAAGGTTAAATAATTGTTCGGCTAAAAACGTTACACAGTTGACGTTAACGGCATTGCCAAACTGTTTATATGCCTGATGGTCGTTTTCGTTTGGAATGAATGTGTCTGGGAAACTTTGAAGTCTGGCGGCTTCCCGTGGGGTCAAGCGGCGTTTGTATTTGCCGATAATTGGTATCTGCACCATTGCAACAAGAGCGGGGAAGGAATCCGGCCGCTTTACTCTAATTCCGGAAGGCCTAAACTGAATGAAGCCTTCCCATATACTAGATATCGAAGTGCCAGCTTGCCATTCGAACTTTTTATGCGTGGGAGTAAACGCTTCCAAGTTGTTCCATTTTTCTAACCATTTATCGATAAACTCTTGGTTGTTGGCGTAAAGTTCTCTGTTTTTATGACAGAAATCTGCCTTCCATTTAGGAAGTTTAGATGTGTCATAAGTTTCCTTAAACTCAAAAGCCCAAATAGGGAAACCAATGACTTTTTCTTGGATACCACGGTAAAATTCGTCCCAGCAAGAAAGGACATTCTCTTCATACTCTGTAATGTGGTACTTGGGGTCGGGGTTCTGTTCAATGATTCCGGCCGCATAGATATCCATTTCGTGTTTTTCTTTATTAGGAAGATTAAAATTCAAATGATTTACTCCCAATGAATTATGGATACCAAGAATATAGACTCTCTCTCGCAACTGGGGGACACCTAGTTGGTGGGGACTCATAATTATGGGGTCATCAGATAGGACATATCCTAATTCGGTCAAACATTTTTTTATTACGCGCCAGGTATTTCCGTTATCGTGCGCGACCAAATTCCGCACATTCTCTAAAAAAATAAACTTGGGTTGCTTTTCTTCCAAAATCCTAACGATTTCGAAAAACAGCGTACCCTTTGTTTCATCGGCAAAGCCTTGCTGCTTTCCTGCTTTAGAAAAGGCTTGGCAGGGGAAGCCGCCGCAGAGGACATCGTGGTTGGGGATTTGATCGCTTTGAATTTCTGTTATATCATGGGCGGAATCAATACCGTAGTTTTTCATGTAGGTCGCAATAGCAAAGGGATCTATTTCCGACGCCAAAACACATTTGCCGCCCAAATCATGCATTGCTTGGTGAAACCCACCGATACCTGCAAACAAATCAATGAAATTGAAACTTTTGTTGTAAAAATAATTCATACACTTATACCGAAAATACTTATAAATCTATGCATCAGCATTCAACTACGCGTTACACAAGTTGCGAAGAATTCCAATTATCGATATATTAACACAAAATGTCGGTAACTTCAACTTATAAAATGGCAATTTTACAGTCGGCGAAGGATTTCTACAAAATGGGTTTGCGTGCATTCGTGCAATGTTGGTGGGTTTGCATTTTACTTTGGTACGGCTAGAAGTAGTGGCAAAATAAAAAGGCTGCCCGCAGGCAGCCTTTTTGCTTTTTATTTCGCGGTAAGGGGTTCTTTTTTGATAAGGCGGTTTTTCACATTCAGAATACGCACCTCTGTAAGAATGTCGTCAATACATGACTTATCAGCCCTTTTCAGTTCACACACAAATTCCAGATATTCATTCACCGTCATATCCACATACAGCGGCGGAATTTCCGGCAGATAGCCGATGAGCTTCTTCACTTCGTTGGGGTTGTCCAGCGTGCTGAAGCCGCTGACGGAAACGGAGCCGCTGGTAGCGG
>JAFQDY010000049.1 GCA_017399325.1 Oscillospiraceae bacterium | reverse complement strand
TGCAATATGGGCGAACGCAAGGTTGCAGGAATTTTGTAAGGCCTGGGGTGTTTTTTGCGCCCCGTGGCCTGTGGAGCGCCAGCAGTGAAGCCGCTGGGCGCGGCCGGGTATTTGCTCTGCACCGCTGCAATGAAAGGCCGTGTCCAAAGTGATCGCGCCGCAATCCAAGGCTGCCGCCATGGTCATCACCTTAAAGGTCGAACCCGGCTCATAGCCGTCGGAAATGCAGCGGTTGCGCCACTGTTTTAAAAGGGCCGCGTTCAGCGCCTGCTGATAGGCTTTCTTCCCTTCCGTATAGGCCGCGGAATCCTCCGGGTGGAGCAGGTACTGGCCGCGCAATTTTTCCAGTTCGGCGGCAGTTTTTTCGTCCTGCACATCCATATAGTTGTTGGGATCGTAACTGCCGTAGGTAGCCATGGCCAGTATTTCCCCGGTATTTACATCCATCACCATACCGAACGCGCCGTTTTGCACATCGTAGCGGGCAACGGCCTGTTCGATCTGCTTTTCCAAACAGGCCTGCACCGTCATATCCAAAGTCAGCACAACGCTGTTACCCTGCTTTGACGAAACATATTTTTCATAGGAAAAGGGCATATCCATCTCGTTATTGCCCTTTGTGGTGATCACGCTGCCCACAGAACCCTCCAGGTAACTGTTATAGGCCGCTTCGATCCCTTCAGAACCGGTGTTGGAGGCATTGGTAAAGCCGATCACCTGGGCTGCCAGCGTGCCGTAGGGGTAATAGCGCTGGGAGTTGGGTTCAAGGTGGATACCGGCGATATTTTCTTCGTTAATGTAGTTGCGGATCTTGGTGGCGGTTTCTTCATCGATCCTTGATGCGATCTGCTTATACCGCATTTTTGTATCTTTGGCTTGCTGGCTTATCCATTGGGGTTCTATGTTTAAGATTTCTCCCAGTTTTTCGGAAATGGCGGAAATATCCGCCTTGGATTGCTTCAGTTCGTGGGGGTCTAAATACACATTTTCCACACTTTGGGAGCAGGCCAGAATATTCATATTCCGGTCATAGATGATCCCTCTGTCGGCGGTTACCGCAGTTGTGCGGGTTTGATTTCGGAGGGCAAGGCGGGCATAGTAATCGTAATCCCTGACCATAAGGGTATAAAATTGCACGCACACAGGTATGAATGCCAGTACGCCCAGCACCAATGCGGTGATGGTGATCCGTCTGTGTTGACCGGAATCTCTGCGGATTCTGTTATATTCTTGCTTTTTCGCGGGTTTTGCCATACCGTTCCCGACCTTTCCTAAAACCTCACAATGGGCAGCAAGGGAATCCCTCGCCGCCCATTGCAGCTTATTTTAGTGTATTGGCCGGGACAATCTTTATGCAAAAAGTCCTGTTAAAAATGTTCCGATCCGATTCCAAATGCTCACCGAAACCGGTTCTTCGGTTTGAGGCAGTTCCACCTCAATGGAACTGTGGGCCACTTCCCGTCCGGGCACCATACCCAGCGCCAGGGCGATCTCTTTGACCTGGTCGATGTTGCATTCTTTTTCGTATTGGGCCTGAAGGTCCATATTTTTCTGGTGCAGTATTTCTACCTGTTGCTCCATCACTGCCAGCCGATTTCGTTCGCTGCGCAGTTGGGACAATCCCACCAGCATCATGATCATCATAGACACCGCAACCACGATTCCCAATGCGGCAACGGGGTCTAAATAAACACGGCGAACTTTCCGCTTCTTGATCTGGGGCAACGCGCCTGTATGAACGGGGATCGCAGGCGCAATACGCTTGGCAGTAGAGTCAGCCGAATAGAATTGCACATATTGAATATCCACACGATTTGCCATTGTGCCTGCTCCTTCCTTTTTATAGTTTTTCACATATCCGAAGTTTTGCGCTTCGGGACCGGGGGTTTGCTTCCAATTCTTCATCGCTTGCCACGATGGGTTTGCGGGAGATCAGTTTTACCTGGGGTTTTCTGCCGCAAACGCACACCGGAAAACCGGGCGGGCAAATGCAGCCTTTGGCTGCATCATTCATTGCGATCTTTACGATCCTGTCTTCCAGAGAATGGAATGTGATCACCGCCAGCCGTCCACCGGGGTTTAGCAGCGGAATGGCCTTTTCCATGGCTTTTTCCACAGCGGTCAGTTCGTCATTCACCGCGATGCGGATCGCTTGAAAACTGCGCTTGGCGGGATGTTGCTTTTCCCGAAGCGCCTGTGCCGGCATAGCCGAGCGAATCACATCTACCAGTTCCAATGTGGTGGCGATGGGCTTTTCTGCCCTGCGTCGGCAGATGGCAGAGGCAATGCGGGGGGCATACCGTTCTTCGCCGTAGGCAAAGAGTATCCGTTTCAGTTCACTTTCGGACCAGCCGTTCACTACAGTGTAGGCGCTTAAGGCGTCCTGGCCGTCCATACGCATATCCAGCGGCGCATCCGCCATATAGGAAAAGCCTCGTTCTGCATCGTCCAACTGAGGGGACGAAACGCCCAGGTCCAGCAAAATTCCGTCTACACCGGAAAGTCCCAGATTCCGAACCACCTGCGCTATTTCGCTGAAATTGGAATGGACCAGTGTGACACGGTCCTGATAGGGTTTCAGCCGTTCCCCTGCCGCCTGCAAAGCGATGGGGTCTCTGTCGATACCGATCAGCCGCCCTGTGGTCAGCCGCTTGGCGATCTGGCTGGAATGGCCTGCGCCGCCCAATGTGCCGTCCACATAGACGCCGTCCGGTTTAATGGCAAGGCCGTCCAGACATTCTTCCAAAAGGACCGAAATATGGGAAAAGGCTTTCATAGACCGATTGCCTCCAAAGATGCAAGTAATTTTTCGGGGGTGAGGTTCTCTTCCTCGAACTGCTTGAATTCAGCCGAGTCCCAAATTTCCGCCTGGCCTGCGCGACCGACGATCATCACATCTCTGCCGATCCCTGCATACTGCAGCAAAAACTGAGTCAGACTGAAACGGAATTGCTTGTCGGGACTGCACTGGGTGGCATTCATAAAAATCAAACTGGTTGCCGCAGACCGCTGAGAGATGGGCAAGGTGTTATAGTTCTCGCTCAAGGTCTTCCAGTCTTTGGCCGTGTAAACAGTCAAGCAACGGTGTCCGCAATTGACACCGAGGGTAACATAGAAATCTTCACCCAGTTCTTCCCGCAATTTTGCAGGCACGAAAAGACGGTTTTTCTCGTCTAATTTAGCAGGGTATTTACCGATCAATTGGGATCACCTCCTCCATTTTGCTCCACTTTGCTACTATTTTGCTCCATTTAGTGATAGTATAACGAATGTTTTTTCAAAAATCAACACTTTTTTGCAAAAAAATGCAAAAAATTTTAGGAAAATTCCGGTAATTCCGAATTTTAGAACACTTGTTCTAAATAAGGGTTACAAAGTAGTTACAGGCGTGCTTTTCGCACGCCTGTTATGACAGAAATATCAACTCTCCGTTTTCCAGTTTGGATTTGATTTTTGCAGGTTTCCTCGGACTTTTCAGCAAAAACACCGCCAAAGGGCCTTCCACTTTTTCCTCCACCAAATGCCGAATCTGTCGGGCTCCGCCCTGTTTTACACCTTGTTGGGCAAGGATCTTCGTCAATTCCTCCGGAAATGACAGTTGCATTCCGGTAGCAGCCGCCCTTGTCTGCAATCGGCTCAAGTACTTTTGAACGATCCCCTCCATAGCCGATTGCTCCAAAGGCGCAAAAGATACCACCGCATCCAGCCGCCCCATAAACTCCGGCGAAAAATGCTTGCTCAAGGTTTCTTTGACCTTATCCTCCCTGTTTGCCGGCTGAAATCCAAGTCCGTCTCCTTTTTGATCAGAGCCTAGATTGGAAGTCATAATGACGATGGCGTTGCGAAAACTGACCCGCCTGCCGGCAGAATCGGTGAGCACGCCCTCTTCCATGATCTGCAGAAGAATGCCGGATACATCCGGGTGGGCCTTTTCCAATTCATCCAAATGAATCAGACAATATGGTTTACGGCGGACCGCCTCAGTGAGTTTGCCGCCCTCCTCATAGCCCACATAACCGGGTGGCGCGCCGATCAGCCGCGCCACCGCGTGTTTTTCCATAAATTCCGTCATATCCAGCCGGATCATGGCGTCTTTGCTGCCAAACAATTCTTTGGATAAGACCCGGCACAGTTCTGTTTTGCCAACTCCAGTAGGACCGGTAAGCAGAATGCTTGCCACAGGGCGGTCTTCCTCCCGAATGCCGCTTAAGCCGCGACGAATGCAATCGCACACTTTTCCGATGGCCTGTACCTGCCCGATCACTTCCCTGCCGATGGTAGTTTCCAGTTGCAGCAGTTGTTCTTTGCGATTCGCCGTCAGCCTGCCCACGGGAATGCCTGTGCGGGCAGATACCGCCCAGGCAATATCTGCGGCGGTTACGACTTTGCTTCGTCTGCCCTCTGTTCCCCGTTCTGCCATCCGCTGCATTCTGTCCCGCAACTGGGCCGCCTTTTCATAGCGACTCTCCCGAATGGCTTCCTGCAACTGGTCTTCCATTTCCTGCCGCTGGGATACCTTGCCGGAATACAGTTCTTCCATACGGGCGTGGGCCGCCCCTTCGTCCAGCAGATCGATGGCCTTATCCGGCAGATACAGGTCCTGCAAATACCGCACAGACAGCCGCAGCGCCTCCTGAACCGCTTCTTCCGATATGCGGATATGGTGATGGCGTTCCAACCCCGGTTTTAAGCCGTGCAGAATGGCCATTGTGGCTTCCGCATCCGGCTGTTCCACCATAACCGGGCGGAATCTTCTGTCCAGCGCCGGGTCTTTCTCGATAAATTTGCGGTATTCTTCCAAGGTGGTCGCGCCCAGCATTTGCAGTTCTCCCCGACCAAGGGCAGGCTTAAAAATATTGGCCGCATCGATAGCGCCCTCTGCCGCGCCTGCGCCCACGATGGTGTGCATTTCGTCCACAAACAGGATCACGTCCCCTGCCCGCCGGATCTCTGCCAGTACATCCCGCAGCCGTTCCTCGAACTCGCCGCGGTATTTTGTTCCTGCCACCAGATTTGCCATATTCAAACTGTAAAGGCGCTTATTTTTCAGTTGAGGCGGCACATTTCCTGCTGCCATCCGCTGGGCAAGACCCTCGGCGATGGCCGTTTTGCCTACCCCCGGTTCACCGATCAATGCGGGGTTATTCTTGTTCTTCCGGCTTAAAATGCCGATGACCGTTTCGATCTCCCGTTCCCGTCCGATGATCGGCTCCATATTGATCGCTTTGACCACCAGATCCTCACTGAACTGTTCCAGCAGTTTCGTTTTCGTCGCCTCCTTTACATTCGTCGTATGCTTTTCTTTCGTCCACCGAAGGGCATCTACCGCGCAGTCGAACAGCACATCTGTATCCACATTGTTCAGCAGCAGTAATTCCCGGGCGGCGGTTTTGTCTTGCCGCAGCATAGAGAGCAGCATATGCACAGGCTCTACGGTTTGGCTGTTTTGAAAACCGGCTTCCCGACCTGCGTCCCGCAATATGCGGCGCATTTGTTCCGAATAGCCTTGTGGCAGCGGAAGACCCGGTGTGCCTGTTCCATAAAGCACCTTTGCGATCTGTCGGATCAGGACCGGGTCTATGCCGGAATTCTGCAGGAGTCTGCCCACCCAGTCACTTCCGTCAGAGAGCGCCATCAGCAGGTGTGCGCTGCCCACATAGCCGTGTCCAAGGCTTCTTGCGATCTGCGCTGCCGAGAGCAAAACACTTTGGGTTTGTGCACTGTATCGCATAAGTACCTCCTGTTTTTGGAGATTCTCCCCTGCGTCCACCAAAAATATACGGCCCTTTTTTAAAAAAACCATTGCATTTTGCAAAATTCATGCTAGAATATAGTTGCATTCCTTTTGGAATGAATATTACTTACTTAATTGGAGGGAAAACCATGGCTTACAAGATTACCGATGCTTGTGTCAAGTGCGGTTCTTGCGCTGACAACTGCCCCGTAGAGGCTATTTCTGAGGGCGACGAAATGTATGTCATCGACGCCGACATCTGTGTTGATTGCGGTTCTTGCGCTGGCAACTGCCCCACTGAAGCAATCGTAGAAGGCTGATTCTCCGATTCTGCTATCAGCCTGCGTGATGGGTCTACCCGATACGCAGGCTGATTTTTTCTTATTTTGAAATGTACAAAACAGGAGACGTTTATGGAACAACTGCATAACGGTTTTACCCTGGAGTTGTGTCCGAACGCATTCCCTTTAAGCACAGACTCCATCGCATTAAGCGGCTTCGTAAAACTTCCCAGGGAAGCAAGCGTATTGGACTTGGGTTCCGGCTGCGGAACGATGGGTCTGCTTTTATGCGCAAGCGACGACACCTGCCATATTACCGGTGTGGAAATTGACGAAACAGCTCACAATATGGCTCTGCATAATATGGAAGTCAACGGCCTTTGCGCCCGTATGAGCAGTATATGCGGCGACCTGAAAACCATACACACCATTCTCCCCCCGGGAAGATTTCACTGCTGCGTGTCCAATCCCCCTTACTTTTCCGCAGGCCCGCAGAGCAAGTCCCACGGCACTGCCCGCCACGAGCAGTATTGTAATCTGGACGACCTGTTTCGGGCGGCGGCCTGGGGTGTTCGATACGGCGGTGATTTCTATCTTGTCCACAAGCCGGAACGGCTTGCCGAACTTTGCGCTTGCGGAACAAAGCACGGCTTAGAGCCAAAGCGATTGTGCTTGCTGCGGCATCGGCCTGCCGATCCCATTTCGCTGGTATTGCTGCAGTGCCGCAAGGGTGGCAAGCCCGGTCTTATCATTGAAGAAGAATGTCTGCAGACACCGGAAGGTCAACCTTCCGAGTACTACCGCAGACTTTACCACATATAGGAGGTGTTTGACTTGTCCGGAATGTTATATTTGGTTCCAACACCCATCGGAAATCTTTCCGACATTTCCATTCGCTGCCGCGAAACGCTGGAAAACGCAGATTTCATTGCCGCAGAGGACACCCGGGTAACGCTGAAACTGCTGAATCACCTGGGCATCAAAAAGAGCCTTGTCAGTTACTTTGAACATAACAAAGCCCAAAAGGGCGAACAGATCGTGGCCCGCATTCTGGCAGGTGAGACCTGCGCGCTGGTATCGGACGCAGGAAGTCCCGCCATTTCCGACCCCGGTGAAGATCTGGTAAAACAGTGTGCCGAAGCAGGCATTACTGTGTGCGCCATTCCCGGTCCCTGCGCCGCCATTACGGCCTTGAGCATCTCCGGGCAAGCCACCGGACGATTCTGCTTTGAGGGATTCCTTTCCACCGCCAAAAAAAGCCGCAGAGAGCATTTGCAGGCACTGGAAAACGAGACCCGCACCATGATCTTCTACGAAGCGCCCCACAAACTGGTGAACACTTTGGAAGATATGGCCACCGCATTCGGCCCGGACAGACCCATCAGCCTGTGCCGGGAACTGACCAAACTCCATGAAGAAGTGATCCGCACCACATTGGACGGTGCGATCAAACTGTACGCCACCCAACCGCCCAAGGGTGAATTTGTGCTGATCGTTGCAGGCGCAACGCCTGCAGAAAAGCAAGCGCCTACCGCCTCTGACGCTGCCGCCAGAGTCGCCCAACTGATGGAAGAAGGCCTGAGCCGCAAAGATGCCATCAAACAAACCGCAACGGAACTGCAACTTCCGAAAAATGTAGTTTACGATGCCGCATTGGAAATCTGAAAAATATCCCTCCCGAATGATGCATAGGCTGATTCGGGAGGGATTTTTATGGTTATGAGTTGTATTTGGACGGCGATCCTTACCGTTTCCCTGCTATCTGCCGCATTGCTTGGAAATATGTCCGCGCTATCGGCAGGGGTCTTGCAAGGGGCGCAAAGCGGCATTACGCTGGCTCTTGCTATGGGCGGGTCCATTTGTCTTTGGACAGGCGTTGGGCATCTGATGAACAAAGTGGGTATCACAGAAATGCTCGCTAAACTGTTTCGTCCCCTTTTGGGGCGTATTTTTCCTTCTACCCGATCTGATCCGGTTTTGGAAAACCATTTGTGTTCCAATGTATGCGCCAATCTTCTGGGATTGGGAAATGCCGCCACCCCTATGGGCATTCAGGCGGCCCAACGGTTGGCCAGAGGCAAAAACGGCGTGGCAAGCGACGAACTTTGCAGGCTTATCGTGCTGAACACCGCCTCCATTCAACTGATCCCGGCCAATGTGGCTGCGGTACGGTCAGGTTTGGGCTGCGCAACCCCTTTTGACATTCTGCCCGCTGTGTGGATCACCAGCCTGTGTTCGGCCGGTTTGGGGGTAACGGCCGCGTGGCTGCTGGGAAGGTTGTGGAAGCGTTGACAGACTACATCGTTCCTTCCATTCTTCTGGTGGTTTCCCTGATCGCCCTGCGCAAACAGGAAAACAGTTATGATCTGCTGCTTTCTGGGGCTGCCGACGGATTAAAACTGCTGATCACCCTGATCCCCACGCTGGTGCTTTTGCTCACTGCCGTAACGATGCTGCGGGTTTCCGGCGCAATGGAGATCATCAGTTCCTTTCTGGCGCCGATTTTCCGCTTCGTGGGCATTCCACCGGAAACGGCTATGCTGGTCCTCATTCGTCCCATCAGCGGCAGCGCCGCCTTGGCGGTGGGGGCCGATCTGATGGCCCAATACGGGGTGGACTCCCAAATCGGCAGAACGGTCGCGGTGATGCTGGGTTCTACGGAAACCACATTTTACACCATCAGCGTATATTTTGGCGCGGCAGGTATCAAAAAGACCCGCTACACCCTCCCTGCCGCCCTGTTTGCAGATTTTGTTGGGTTCTTTATGGCATCGCTGACCGTCAGACTGTTTATGCAATAAAAAAGGGCGTGCTACTGCACGCCCTTAAGATTTCGGATTATTCCTCGTCTTCATCCTCGTCGTCTTCGAAGGTGAATTCCAGAGTTTCACCGCATTGGTCGCAAATGATGCTGCCCTCTTCCAGTGTCTCTTCGTCAAAGTTGATGATGTTGCCGCAGGTGCATTTCACTTCGTAGATGATGGAATCTTCATCGCCGTAGTCAAAGCCTTCCTCGTCA
>JAFQDY010000002.1 GCA_017399325.1 Oscillospiraceae bacterium | reverse complement strand
TAATTTCTCCCGAGAACTGATGAAAAAGTTGCAGACCCTCCGCAAAAGCGGCCTTACCTTTGCGCCGGAGGCCGGCACGCAACGATTGCGGGATGTGATCAATAAGAATCTGACGGAAGATGAGATCCTTACATCCTGCGCCAACGCATTTTCCGGCGGTTGGAACAACGTGAAACTGTACTTTATGCTGGGTCTGCCTACGGAGACCGACGAGGATGTGCTTGGTATTGCAGATTTGGTGTATAAAGTCATTCAGACCTGGAAGGAACACGCATCCAACAAAAAGCGAGGTCTGCGTGTACATGTGGCAACGGCATATTTCGTCCCCAAGCCGCACACGCCGTTCCAATGGGAAAAGCAGATCGACCCGCAGGAATACCTGCGCCGCTGCAAACTGCTGAAGGATCATTTCTATTCCAAGTCCATTGAATATAATTATCATACCCCCGACATCAGCCGTCTTGAGGCAGTTACTGCCCGTGGTGACCGCAGATTGGGTAAAGTTATTGCGGAAGCGGCCAAGAACGGTGCAATGCTGGACGGTTGGGACGAGTATTTTAACTACCAGGTGTGGATGGATGCCTTTGAGGCCTGTGACATTGACCCGGATTTCTATACTGTTCGCGGCTATGGAGAAGACGAAATTCTGCCTTGGGATACCATCGATGTGGGTGTTTCGAAGAAATTCCTTCTGCGTGAGAGAAAACAAGCCTATGCCGGTAAAATCACGCCCGACTGCCGCCACGGCTGCAGCGGTTGCTGAGCAGATAAACTTCTCCGGGAGGAGAAGTGCGATGCCTAGATTGCTGTTTGAGAAAACAGGGAACGCCGTTTGGAGTTCCCATCTTGATCTGATGCGCATTTTCCAGCGGGCGTTTAAGCGGGCCGGCTTGCCTTTGACCCATACCCAGGGTTTTAATCCGAGACCCTCTGTTTCGATTGCGATGCCTTTGTCTGTAGGTGTTGAGAGCATTTGTGAACTGCTGGACTTCGATTTGGACGGAGAAACTGTTTCCTGCGAAGAAATTACAGCCCGTTTGAATGATGCCCTTGTACCGGGCGTGCGGGTTTTGCAGACCTATACCTCAGGCAGGAAATTAAAGGAACTGGCTTTTTTGCACGCAATTGTAACTTTTGAATATGATAACGGTATTCCGCAAAATGCCGAGGAGGCCATCGCAAAACTGTTCAGCGCAGAAAGTGTTGTCGTTCCGAAGAAAGGCAAAAACGGCATTCAGGATCAGGACATCATTCCGCTGACTCGTCAGATCAAGGTTGACAGAGCAGGGGAGAGGGAACTTGTTCTGGACTGCATTGTATGTTGCCAAAACCCGACTTTGAACCCTATGCAACTGGTTGCGGCGATCAATTTGCATCTGCCTGAATGCTCACCGAGTTTTGCCAAATGCAAACGCATAGAAATTTTCGATTCCGACCTTGCAGTATTTCGTTAAGGAGCGTTATTATGGAAGTAAATCCTAACTATGTTTTAGAAGAGTGTCCCATTTGCCACGGTGCAGGACTTGTTATGCACGAAGGTGGCTGGAACGTACAGGTCGAGTGCGCGGATTGCTGCGCTCACACCGTGTATGTTGAGTACGAAAATGATGCCCAAAAAGCCGCTGCAGAGGAGCAGGTCGTGCGTCTTTGGAATCTGGGAAAAGTGGTTCGCACAGAAATTGGCGAGTAATCTCGAAAAATTTTAAAAAAGTGCTTGCATTTTCTTACCAAGTGTGTTATCATACTGTGGCTATCGGAAGATGCAAGCAAAAATCCGGGTTTGGCGAAGTTTGGTATCGCGCTTGAATGGGGTTCAAGAGGCCGCTGGTTCGAATCCAGTAACTCGGACCAACTAAGCAGGAATCATTTATGTGATTCCTGCTTAGTTCTTTTTTTCAGCACTGGATTCGAACCCATCTAAATGCAACAGTCCGGCGGACTGTTGCTGCAACCAGTGCAAACACTGGTTTCTACAATAATTTTGCGTAGCAAAATGCAAATCGAATCCAGTAACTCGAGCAAAACAACCCACAGTTGATTTATATAAATTTTACCTCCATTGAAAACAACTGATGTTTGAAGTAAAATATAGACATACAGGCCTGTATTATATTTGCTTGGAGGTAACGAAATGAATACTGTTGATCAGATTGGCGCTATTATATCTAAATTAAGAAAAGCAAAAGGCGTTACACAGGAAGAAGTAGCCAAATGTGTCGGTGTTTCCGCACAGGCGGTTTCAAAATGGGAAAACGGCGGTGTGCCGGATACCGAACTGTTGCCTAAAATTGCGGAATATTTTAATGTTTCAATCGATTATTTATTTGGCTTACAAAATAAACAATCCGTGAATATCCAAGATGTTATTTTAGAAGACATTACTAGAACGAAAAACGAAGAACGTATAGCAAGAGTATTCGAACTGTGCTGGATGATTGAGCAGTCTATGTACGGTACAATTTTTTCGGACACGGAACGATTTAAGGAAGAAGCAAGAGCGCATAATGATAAAGAGCAAGTATATTCACAGGTTCTTAATGATTCTGGTTATACGGAAATGGGGTTGTTTAACCGCATGCAATATTTTTTAGTAGTTCCTGATGCAGCAGATAAGGACAGAGCCCTTTTGGATGGAATAGATTATCCGCGACTTTTCGAGTTGTTATCGGACAGGGATATGTTTAACACGCTGGTGTTTTCTATACAAGAGGGAGAGCAAAAACTCTTTCACAGAAGAGTTACTAATCAGAGAACTGAGTCTAACACCTGAAAAGTCAAAGCAAGTTATTTTAGAGTTGTTGCGTCTCTCATTACTTGGAAAAACAACAGCAGAAGTAGCAGGTGATTTAATTGATTTTTATCATTTTAGAGCAAGGCCGTCCTTTGTGTCTATGCTGATCTTTGCAAGGGAAATGATAGATATTCCTAATAATTTTTATGTAAATTATGATGGCAGAGAAAAACCGTATTTGAGATAAGTCGATTTGTGTATAAAAGCCGCATCGAATCCAGCAACTCTTCCTAAATTCTTGAAATATATCATATTTTTCATAAAAAGTACTTGATTTTTGCTTTTTTATGTGCTAGAATAACTCGGTCTGAAATCAAGGTGAGTCCTCTGTGGCGCCGGGAACCATATCGCCGGAGCAATCGTCGCATGAACGCCTAATATTAAGGAGGACAAAGATATGGATTTAGTTAAGGCTCTGTCCAGCCAGTACATGAAGGAAGAACTGCCCGAAATGCGGGTTGGCGACACTGTTCGTGTGCATGTGCGGATCAAGGAAGGCTCCCGTGAGCGTATTCAGGTGTTTGAAGGCACCATCATCG
>JAFQDY010000048.1 GCA_017399325.1 Oscillospiraceae bacterium | reverse complement strand
CAGGGGCTTGCCGGCTGCATCGACCACATACCACTTGCGCTCTACGGTCTCAAGTTTAGCCAAAGTAGTGGACATTATTGCTTTCCTCCAATAGGTTAAATTATTTTGACAAATTCATGTAAAAGCAGTACAATGACTGCAAAACGCTTGATTATTAAAACACATCATTGTTGAATTGTCAACAGATTTTTAAGAAAAATTTACGAAACACATTCAAAACTCTTAAAATCGCACAAATACTCTTAAATACTCTTAAATGCTGACTTTCTATTTTAATGTGTTCGGGGGAAATACTATGCAAAAAATGATCGGTCTGGTGCGCAGGTGCGTGGAAGACTACAATATGATAGAAGCCGGAGATAAAATCGGTGTAGGCGTGTCCGGCGGTAAGGACTCTCTTGCGCTGCTTGTATTCCTTGCGGAATTGCGCAAATACAATAGCGATCCATTTATAATTGAAGCAATTACGATCGATATGGGCTTGGGAATGGATTATAGCGGCATTGACGCGCTTTGTAAGGAACTTGATGTGCCGTTTCACTTGATCAAAACGGAGATCGGACCGATCATCTTCGACCACCGCAAGGAGAAAAATCCCTGTTCCATGTGCTCAAAAATGCGCCGTGGCGCGCTGAATCAGGCACTGCTGGATTTGGGGCTGAACAAACTGGCGTTGGGTCACCATTTTGATGATGCGGTAGAAACCTTTGTAATGAGTTTGATCTATGAGGGGCGCATCAGTTGCTTCCAGCCGGTAACGGATCTTGATCGGACGGGGATCATTCAGATTCGGCCTATGCTTTATATCCACGAACGGACCATCGATAGTTTTGTAACCCGCAGAGGTCTTCCTGTTCTGCAGAATCGGTGTCCTGTTGACAAATGTACCAAGCGGGAAGAGATCAAGAAACTTGTATACGACTTAAGCGCCACCTATCCCGATCTGAAGGAGCGGATCTTTGGCGCTATGCAAAGATTGCCCCTGCCTGAATGGGGTCCGAAAGGCCGCTACAAGCGCCCTGTGGATACGGAATAATTCGTATGAAATTTTTACCATTGGGAATACTGCCTGTATGAAGGAGGCGGTAGCAAATGGTAAAGGGAATTTCCCGGCAGGTGATCGTGGTACATGCACCCGATCAAAAACTTTTTGAACAGGCGATCTTTATATTGAAAGACGATGCGGTTGGAAAAGAGGGCGTCACAGACGAGATGTTATTAAAGGCGGCTGATAGACTGCTACGATCATCCGGCAAAAGGAAGAAACCGGCGTTTGCCCTCTATGGTTCATTTTGGGCGTTGCTCGGGGCGACAGCCATTGGACTTGCCTGGTTGCTGACGGCTCTGATTTAACTTGCAAAAGTATGCATATTATGCTATAATTTCCCGGTATCCGGGAGGTGATCGGTATGCAGTTCGGCAACCTACAAGTGAATAATTTCCTTGCATTGGGGCCGATGGCCGGTGTTACAGATTGGGCCTTTCGTACCATTTGCGCGGAACTTGGCGCTAATGTAACTATTACGGAGATGGTTTCGTCCCGGGCATTAGTCTACAAAGATAAAAAGAGCGCAGCATTGCTCCGCAAAAATGAAGGCGGCCTTTGCGGCGCGCAGATTTTCGGCAACGACCCTGACATTATGGCAGAGGGCGCTCGCTTGGCGCTGGAGATCTCCGGCTGCGATTTTTTGGATATCAATATGGGTTGCCCAATGCCCAAAGTTGCCAACAACGGTGATGGCTGCGGCTTGATGCGCACACCGGAACTGGCAGGGAAAATTGTAAATGCTGTTACCAAGGCCGTAGATGTGCCGGTAACGGTCAAGTGTCGCCTTGGCTGGGATAAAGGCAGCATCAATGTTTTGGATTTTGCAAAACGTATGGAAGATAATGGGGCCGCTATGGTAACCGTCCACGGCAGGACTCGCAGTATGCTCTATTCCGGTGTGGCCGATTGGGATACGATCGCAAAGGTGAAGCAAGCGTTATCTATTCCAGTGATCGCCAATGGCGACATCGTTGATGGGCAGTCTGCTGTGAAATGCTTAAAGTGGACAAAGGCTGATGGCGTAATGATCGGCAGAGCAACATTCGGAAATCCTTGGATCTTTGCTGAGGCAAAAGCGGCATTGGTGGGGGAGAGCGATTACACGCGGCCTGTCCTTTCAAAGCGCGTGGATGTGGCAGTTAAGCAGTTCGAACTGGCCTTGGAGGATAAGGGCGAGCACATTGCTTGCCTGGAAGCCAGAAAGCACTTTGCCTGGTACTTAAGGGGTGTGGCATACGCCAGTTATTACAAAGAGAAAATTTCGGTTATTCAAACAATGGATGACATTTACCGGATTGCGGATGGCATTCGTAAAGACTTGCAATAATTACATGGAATGATTTATCCACCGTTTCACAGACTACCATACGAGGTGATTTTGTGAAGCGGTGGATTGTTATTGTAATCATACTCTCTATGACCTTTACTATCAGCGCCCAGGCAGCGCCTATCAAGTGGGTGGATTTTGCCGTACCCTATGAGTCGCTGCAATATGCTATGGATGTGGATATAGATACTGCCGAAAAAGAAAAGCATATCAGTTGGATCGATGTGCTGTCTGTGGCGGCTTGTCGCACCGGCGGCAAATGTGGATTGGCATCTGTAAAAAAAGCGGTGAAAGATCTGTCCACTGACAAAACACCGGAAGAACTTCTCGGAAATTTGTATCAATATTACGATTATTACCACGAGGCGTATGCGGCTGTTCTCGGCGGACTTCTCGGCCATTATGCTATCCAAGTAGATGGAGAAT
>JAFQDY010000047.1 GCA_017399325.1 Oscillospiraceae bacterium | reverse complement strand
TTGTTGAGCATGTTCAGGCACTCGTCAACGCTCATGCCGTACTTGTTGCAGATGAACTTCACAACAGCTGCGTCGATATCGCCGGAGCGGGTGCCCATGGGAACACCAGCCAGAGGAGTCAGACCCATGGTGGTATCCTGGCACTTGCCGTCCTTGACAGCGGACATGGAAGAGCCGTTGCCCAAGTGGCAGTTGACCATCTTGAATTCCTTCTTGCCGATCAGGTCTGCGGTGCGCTTGGCAACATACATATGGGATGTACCGTGGAAGCCGTAGCGGCGGATAGAGTCGTTTTCATAGTACTCGGTGGGAATGGCGTAACGGTAAGCCTTTGCGGGCATAGTCATATGGAATGCAGTGTCGAACACGGCAACCTGAGGTGTGGTGGGCATAACTGCCTGGCAGGCGCGAATACCCATCAGGTTTGCGGGGTTGTGCAGGGGACCCAGGGGGATGCACTTCTCGATGGCCTTAATGGCGTCGTCATCGATAATGCAGGAACCGGCGAACTCCTTACCGCCGTGAACAACACGGTGGCCAACGGCGTCGATCTCAGCAACGCTCTTGATAACGCCAACTTCAGCATCCTGCAGGATGGCCAAAGTGGCGGAAATTGCCTCGGAGTGGGTGGGCATAGCAATGTCCTTAACCACCTTATTGTCGCCGACCTTATGGGTCAGACGGCCGTCGATGCCGATACGCTCGCACAGGCCCTTGGCGGAAACCACGCCGGTATCAGGGTCCATCAGTTGGTACTTAAGGGAAGAACTGCCGGCATTGATGATCAAAATGTTCATGGAAATCTGCCTCCTAAAATAAAAATGATTTTCTTTTTTTGCAAGTATGTGGTAATATAACCATAGATAGGTTTATTATATAATAGTTTTACAAATATCTCAAGTCCGAAATCGGATATTTTTCATATAAGGAGGGATATTTTGCCCATTACCGGTATTATTTGTGAGTATAACCCTTTCCACTTGGGACATAAAAAGCAACTGGACCTCATCCGGGCCAACGATCCCGACGGGGGCATCGTTTGTCTGATGAGCGGAAATTATGTGCAACGGGGCGCACCGGCCATTTTGGACAAGTCTTTGCGGGCCCGGGCGGCAGTTGAAAGCGGCGCAGACCTGGTTTTGGAACTGCCGGTTACTGCATCGATGTCCTCTGCCGAGGGGTTTGCCCAAGAGGGCGTACGGATTTTAGGCGGTTTTTGTGACGCCTTATGTTTTGGGGCAGAAACCGCAGATGCCGATACCATTCTTGCAACCGCCAAAGCCTTACTGGACGAGAACTTCCCCGACGCGCTGCACGAAGCGTTGGACAAGGGTCTGTCCTTCCCTGCTGCCCGTCAAGCCGCCTTGCAGGCTATGGGACTAAAGCAGGATACCCTCTCAGAACCCAATGACATTTTGGCAACGGAATACTGTAAAGCCATTTTGCAGCAAGGCGTTTCTATGAAACCGATGCCCATTCACAGGCAGGGCGGCTACCACGACCTGACCGCAGACCCGCAGAATCCCTCTGCCACCGCGGTGCGGGAATTGATGCTGCAAGGCGAATCCTTCGGGGTATACATCCCCCGGCAGACGCAGGACATTTTCGCAGACACGCCTTTGTACACCACCACCGCAGGTGAGCAGGCGATTTTGTACCGCTTGCGCACTATGACAGACGCAGAACTTGAAACCCTCCCCTATGGCAGCGAGGGACTTTGGCGAAAACTTATGCATAACGCCAGAAAGTACGGTACATTGGAAGAGATCATAACTGCCACTAAGTCCAAGCGGTACACCCGCACGCGGCTTGACCGGATGGTCATGTGTGCTTTTTTGGGTATTGCTGCAACCGATATTGCCACCCCCACGCCTTATGCCCGGGTGCTTGCTTTCCGTGATAAAGGCCGGGAAATCCTGAAAAAAGCAAGGCAAACCGGTCTGTTCCCCAACGCCGGCGAATCGGTCGACCATCCCTATCAGAAAATAGAACACCGGGTGGGCAGACTATACAACCTGTTCTGCACAAGCGGCAACGAACCGCCTTTCGACGAAGGCGACCGCCGGGTATATTACAAAGCCGATTAAAAAATCGGGTGTCCCAACGGACACCCGATTTTTATTTAATTTCCCAAAGTTTTACCTGGCTGGATTTTTCATAAAGCCGCAGGTAACTGTCGTAGCGGGTCTGTTCCAGCGCGCCGCTCGTAACCGCTTCCCGCACGGTGCAACCCGGCTCTGAACGGTGAGAGCAGTCGTGGAACTGGCACTTGCCCAAATAGGGCGCGAAATCCGGGAATGCGTACTGCAGATTTTCTTTCAGTATCACATCCATTTGCTCTGTATCAAAGGAGGCAAAACCCGGTGTGTCCGCCACATATGTATCGCCGTCCAAGTGATAGAGTTCCACATGGCGGGTGGTATGGCGGCCGCGGCCCAACTTCTCCGACACCTCGCCGGTTGCCAGTTGCAACCGGGGATTGAGGGTATTTAAGATGCTGCTTTTTCCCACGCCGGTGTTGCCGGTAAATGCGGTAAACTTGCCTTCTATCAACTGCCGCAGTTCGTCCACACCTTCTCCGGTAACGGCGCTGGTCTGTATCACAGGGAATCCTGCGTTGCGGTAGATCCGTACCAGATCCGCCGCCGGATCCAGATCGCATTTATTCACACAGATATGCACCGGCACGCCCTGGTCGCCGGCAATGGCCGTGACCCGATCGATAAGGAACGGTTCTGTCACAGGATTGACATTGGACGCAAAGATCACCAGCGCATCCATATTTGCCACCGCAGGACGAATGAACCGGTTGCGTCTTGGCAGGATCTTTTCGATCATACCCTTCCCCTGCTCTATGGAAATTTCCACCATATCGCCGGTCAGGGGCGTTTCCGGACCGCGGCGCAAACTGCCGCGACCGCGGCAGGTAATACGCTTATCTTCCGTCTGCACATCATAAAATCCGCTGACAGAACGCAATATCCGTCCGATTGCACGATTGCCCATTATCTTTTCCTTTGCTCCTTATGATGTCTGTTTGGTGAACACCTCGCTCACATCCCAGGCGTACTCTCCGTTGATATGAACGGTATATTTGACCGTACCTGTGCCCACTTGATCTTCTATCGTAATCGATTGGGTCCCCTTGGCCACCGACTCGAAGTGGACGATCTTTCCGTTACGGAAAACGGACACATCCCGTTTATCCTCCAGCGCGGCGTTTTTCAGGTCAATGACCACATCTTTGGTAATCTCCATTTCACCGGAAGGGCCTTTGGAAACACGCAGTACGATATCCTCGTGGACCTCGTATTCAACGCCCTTTTCGTGGGACTGACCGATGACGGTATTTTCCGGTTCGGTGCTGAATTCATAGGTGATCTTGGGGGGCTTAAAGCCCATTGTGGTCAGCAGTTCCGACGCCTGGGTATGCTCCATTCCCACTAAGTCGGGCATCGCTTTTTTCTCCACGCCCTTGCTTACATAGAGTTTGACGGTCTGGCCGGTCTTCAGCCGTTCGCCGCTGGTGGGTTCTGTTTCCATAACCGTGCCGGCTTTGATGTTGATGTTGAACACTTCTTCAACCACAATATCCAGCGCCATATCCTGCAGATTCAAGGTCTTCCGGGCTTGTTCCTCCGTCTGATTTACCAGATCGGGCATAGCAGAAAACTGCACTTTCTTACCCTTGCTGACCCACAGGGTGATGGACTGACCGTTTGTCAGTTCCACCCCCGCTTTCGGTTCGGTGCGAATAACTTGCCCTTGGGCGATGCTGTCGTGGTTTTCCTCTTTGATGGTATATTTCAGGCCAAAGTCCTGAGAGTCCAGGAAGTCAATTGCCCATTCCTTGGAACGGCCGGTAAGGTCCGTCATCTTCACCACGCGAGGTATGGAGCCAAGGCTGACCTTGACGACGACCAGCGAGCCTTCTACCACTTTTTCTCCGGCCACGGGTGCTTGGCTGATGACAATACCCGCCTCCACCGAATCGTTATAGGCTTCCTCTTTTCGTATAGTCAGTCCCGCATAATCCGGCAGTTCGTCAAATACTTCACCTGTCAGTTTGGGAATGGTCACCAGTTTCTCGTCCGGTGTGAATCCGCCGCCCAGAAGGATCGCCATAAAGATACCGACGGCTAAAATTGCCACTACCGAGCAAGACACAATAGCAATGGTGGTCATTTTATTGCGTCTGATCTCCTGCTGCGTCCTGCGGGGTTTCCTTCTGCGATGGTTTTGGGGCGCGGTCTTCCGGCCCGTAGAGGGTCTCGGTGTTGTCTGTGGTCTTGCCGGCGTTTCCGGTTTTGTTCCCGGCTGGGGATTTAGCACCAGCGGGGGTTTTGACATACGGATCGCCTCGTCCACGGAAAGGCCTGTGTAGTCAAAAAGCATAGTGGGATCTTTGCGGAACTCATCCATATCAGAGAGCATTCTGGTGGCAGAGGGATAACGGTTCGCTACGCTTTTTGCCATTGCCCGCATAATGATCTGCTCCAGACCGCCGGGAATGTTGGGATTGAATACGCTGGGC
This sequence comes from Oscillospiraceae bacterium, assembly GCA_017399325.1. Classification (GTDB taxonomy): domain Bacteria; phylum Bacillota; class Clostridia; order Oscillospirales; family Oscillospiraceae; genus Faecousia. The sequence goes on along the minus strand of JAFQDY010000047.1, from coordinate 4,106 downwards.
ATTGCCGCGCCACCGTTAATATGCTGAATGGCCACCGACACAGGGGATTCGCCCTCATAAGGAGGCCGTCCGGTCATCATCTCGTACATCACAACACCAAGGGAATAGATATCCGAGCGGTTATCCACCCGTCCGCCCTTAGCCTGTTCGGGGGAAATATAGTGAACAGAGCCCAACGCCTCTTTGGTCAGGGTATTGCCTTTGGAGATAAGCCGGGCAATACCAAAGTCCATAACCTTGACCGAGCCGTTTTTCAGTACCATCACATTGTGGGGTTTAATGTCCCGGTGGACAATGCCTTTGCCGTGTGCGTGTTCCAGCGCCTTGGCGATCTGCATTGCAAAGTGCAGGGTTTCCTTCCAGTTGAGGACGCCCTTTTTCTTCATATACTGCTTTAGGGTAATGCCCTCGATCAGTTCCATAACGATGTAGTCCGCCATCACAGAGGTGGACACATCGTACACCGAAACGATATTGGGGTGGCTGAGCATTGCAACGGCCTGACTTTCCGCGTGAAAACGGCGGCGGAAGTCCTCATCGCCCAAGTTGTCGTCTTTTAAGATTTTGATAGCCACCAACCGGTTTAACCGATGACATCGGGCCTTATAAACCACCGCCATACCGCCGGTACCGATCACTTCCAGGATCTCGTAGCGATTGTCCAGCATACGGCCTATGTATTTATCATGATCCATGATCTACACTCCTTTCAAAGCATCAGACACGCACAAGCACGCTTGTGACATTATCCGGCGCTCCCCGATTTTTGGCGATTTCCAGCAGCCTTTCGCAGCACTGCGCATCGCCCTGGCCGTGGGCCACCTCAAACAAAATTTCCTGGTCATCCACCATATTGGAAAGTCCGTCTGTGCATAGCAGAAAATAATCTCCACGGCAGGCATCTGTATGGAAGATGTCACAGGATACCTGCTCTTCTGTACCGATCGCCCGGGTGATCAGATTCTTTCCCGGGTAGTGTTTGGCTCTTTCTTTGGACAGTTCTCCTCTGGCGATCATCATCTGCACCAAAGAATGGTCTTTAGTGATCTGCTTGATGCCCGCATCGCTGATCCGGTAAGCGCGGCTGTCGCCCACATTCACTACGGTTGCGTGTTTGCCCTGGATCAGCAAGGCAACCATTGTTGTGCCCATACCCTGAAATTCTTCCGATTGTCGACTCTGGTCAAAGACTGTGAAGTTTGCCAATTTTACGGCTGCTTCCAGCATTTGCTCCGTTTTCTCCGTAGGCATATCCGCTGTCCAGGCTTTTTTCACTTCCTGAGTGAAAACATCTGCGGCTAAAGTGCTGGCAACATTGCCGGATTTCGCGCCGCCCATACCGTCGCAGATCACGCAGAGCAAGGTATGTTTGTTCAAAGATTCAATTTTGTAGGTATCCTGATTTTCCTCTCTGGCTATACCGGGGTCTGTCAATGCCCAATATCGCATAAGATCTCACTCCTTTCAAGTGTAATCAGTCGTTTTCTGTTTGCCTTGTATATTTTCTGCGAAGTTGTCCGCAGGAAGCATCAATGTCGCTGCCCAATGTGCGGCGAACCGTGGCCGTAACGCCACCGTCTTCCAGAATTTTCTGGAATGCCGCCACCGCAGATTTGGTGCTGGGTTTATAGGGACTCTCCTCCACGTGATTCAAAGGAATCATATTCACGTGGGAAGGCAGACCCTTCAGAAGCGAAAGCAGTTGTTTTGCGTGTTCCGGGGTGTCATTCACCCCCTGGATCATAGCATATTCAAAGTGGATACGCCGGGAGGTCTTTTCATAATACCGACGGCAGGCCGGGATCAACTGCTCGATGGGATAGGCCTTATTCACCGGCATGATCCGATTGCGTATCTCATTGTTTGGGCCGTGCAGGGAAATTGCCAGACTGATCTGCAGTTTCTTATCCCCCAGTTCGTCGATTTTCGGCACTAAACCGCAAGTGGACAAACTGATATGGCGCATAGAGATATTCATCCCCTCAGGACTGTTCACCAGTTCCAGAAAACGCAATACATTTTCCATATTGTCCAGCGGTTCACCGATGCCCATCAGCACGATATGGGAAACCGGAAGGCCGGAATCCACCTGGGTGAACAGCACCTGATCGATCATCTCAAAAGGCTCGAGAGGCCGCACCAAGCCGCCCAAGGTAGATGCACAAAACGCACAGCCCATACGGCAGCCAACTTCTGTGGAAATGCACACGGTATTGCCGTAATGGTAACGCATCAGCACCGTTTCCACGCAGTTGCCATCGGAAAGTTTCCACAGATATTTGATCGTGCCGTCTTTCTTGGAAGTTTGCTTGCGCACCACTTCCGGGGCGCATATGGGATACCCGCTTTCCAGCGTGTCCCGCAAGGATTTGGGCAGGTTGGTCATTTCCTCGAAACTGCGTACACCTTTATGTAGCCAGGAAAAGACCTGTTTGGCCCGAAAGGCCGGTTGACCCAATTCTTTGAGAACTTCGCCGATCTCGGGTATGGTCATAGATTTCAAATGGTTCATTGTTTTCTCCGCAAACGGCAGATGAAAAAGCCGTCTGTGTCATATTCCCCCGGCACCAAGGTCAGCATACCGCTTTCGTTTTTGGGAAAGGGCGCGCCAAGTGGCAGGGGTTCGGTTGTAAAGTCAGGGTGGGTACGGAGGAATTCCGCCACCACATCTTCGTTTTCAGCCCGCACCAATGTGCAGGTGGAGTACAAAAGCAAACCGCCGGGTCTTACATAGCGGGAAACATTGTCCAGTATCTCCCTTTGGAGTGCCGGAAGTTCCGCCATTTCTTTCAAGTCTTTATAACGGATGTCCGGTTTTTTGCGGATGATGCCCAAGCCGGAGCAAGGTACATCGGCAATCACCGCGTCCATTTTTTCTTCCCATTGGGAGTCAAATTCGGTGGCGCTATGTTGTTTTGCCGTGATCAGATCAAAACCCAATCGTTCAGCGCCCCGGGCGATCAACTCTGTTTTGTGTTCGTAAATATCGCAGGAAGTGATACTTCCCTGCCCTTGCATAGCAACGGCCGCGGCAAAACTCTTGCCGCCGGGGGCTGCGCAACAGTCCAGCACCCGATCGCCGGGTCGGAGTTCTGCGCACAGGATGCTCAACTTTGCCGCCGGGTCCTGCACATAGAACAGGCCCTCTTTAAAACTGGGAAGTTGTTCCATATTGCCGGTACCGGATAGGATCAGGCAATTTTCAAGCCAAGGGTGCATTTCAGCCATTACGCCCTCGTTGGCCAACTGTGTTTGCAGGGCTTCCGCGGTGATTTTTAACGTGTTGACCTGGGCCGTCAGAGGTGCGATGGCATTATTGGCCTGCAGCATCGGCTCTAACCGTTCTTTACCAACATAGGCTTTCAGCAGGTTAATCAGTTCACCGGGATGACTATACTTATCTTCGTAAGAAACGGGCTCTTTCAATGTATCTTTTGTGCGAACCGCATTTCGCAACACGCCGTTGACAAGTCCGGCGGCCCGTTGATTTTTGCAGTATTTTTTGGATAGTTCCACGGACTCGTTCACCGCCGCAGACTCCGGGATCTTGTCCATTTGGTAGATCTGATAAAGACCGATGTGGAGAATATCCCGCACGACCGGGTGCAAGTCCTTAATGCGGCCGGTGAGCAACTGCGCAAGGTAGAAGTCCAGATAGTTTCTGTTTTGCATCACGCCGTAGCAGAGCCGGGCGGTCAAAGCGCTGTCCCGACTGTCCAGCCGGTCCCGACGGGCATATTCTTTCAGTACGCCGTTGGACCAAGCGCCGTTTTTCCGGCAGGCGATCAGCACATTTAATGCGGTCTCCCGGGCGCTCATTTGGTTTCCTCCAAGGGATGTCCCCGGAAATAATCGGGCGCAGCCATCCGTTTGCCGCCCTCTGCCTGCAGCACCCGGATCTCCACCGCGCCATCACCGCAGGCGATCTGCAGACCGGTCTTTGTCAAGCCCAGAACCGTGCCGGCGGGGGCATTGGTGGGATTTTCTACGATTGCGGTTGTGTATACCTTAAAAGTTTTCCCACCGATTTGGGCGGTGGCAATGGGCCAGGGATTCAAGCCGCGGACCTTATTATGCACCTGCCGGGCGGTCATAGCAAAGTCAAT
>JAFQDY010000046.1 GCA_017399325.1 Oscillospiraceae bacterium | reverse complement strand
TGAACCACTGCGGCTGGCCCGTTCGCGTCAGCGAAATGCTGGCTACTTTGGAGGGCCCCGAGTACATCGCCCGTGTGGCCGTGAACAATGTAAAGAATGTGAAAAACGCCAAGAAGGCCATTAAAAAGGCATTCGAAAACCAAATTGCCGGCAAGGGCTTTAGTCTGGTGGAAGTGGTATCCGCTTGCCCCACCAACTGGGGTATGACGCCTCAGAAGGCACTCCCGTGGGTGGAAAGTGATATGCTGCCCTTCTACCCCATCGGCGTTTACAAGGACAGAACCGCTGCAAAGGAGGCTGAGTAAAAATGAAAACGACTCAAATCCTCATTGCCGGTTTCGGTGGACAGGGCGTTCTGTTTGCCGGCAAATTCCTGGCTTATAAGGGCCTGATGGAAGACCTGCAGGTCTCCTGGCTGCCCAGTTACGGTCCGGAAATGCGCGGCGGCACCGCCAACTGCAGCGTGGTGCTGTCCGATACTCCCGTTGGCAGCCCCATCATCACCAACCCCGATGTGCTCATCGCTATGAACCTGCCTTCTTTGCAGAAGTTCGTAAACGATGTGGTTCCCGGCGGTCAGATCTATGTGGACTCTGCTCTGATCGACGAGAAAGTGGAGCGCACCGATGTGGAAGTGTTCTACATTCCCGCAACTACCATGGCAAAGGAAAACGGCATTGGCAGCCTTGCCAATATGATCCTTGTGGGCAAGTTGCTCCAGAACCATCCGGAACTGTCCTTTGACGGCACCGATGCGGTTGTGGAAAAACTGGTACCTGCCAAGAAGGCCGCCCTTGTGGAACTGAACCAAAAGGCCCTTGATCTGGGCAAAAATTACAAGTAAGAGTATTTGTCATTCCAAGCCGGTGCGCGCACCGGCGTGGGAATCCCCCACAATGACATATATAAATAATAGGAGGAAACAATTTATGAATGCAATGACCGAAATGAGTAACTATCGCCATGAAAAAGTTCTGTTTGTCAACAACGAGAAAGCCGGTTTGAAGGCCATTATCGCTGTCCATAACACCAACCTGGGCCCCGCTATCGGCGGCTGCCGTCTGTTCCCCTACGCTTCTTTTGACGATGCGCTGTTTGATGTTCTGCGCTTAAGCCGCGGTATGTCCCACAAGAACGCAGTTGCCGGTCTGCCCCACGGCGGCGGTAAGGGCGTTATTATCGCTGACCCCTCTATGAAGACCGAGGCTATGTTCGAGGCTTTCGGCGAGGCCGTTAACAACTTAGGCGGCGACTACATCACCGCTGAAGACGTGAACACCACCTGCGACGACGCTATGGTTATGCTGCGCAAGACAAAGCACATCTGCGGTCTGCCCATGAACAGCGGCGACCCCTCTCCCTTCACCGCCCGCGGTGTATGGCAGGGCATCCGCGCTACCGCTAAGGTGGCTCTGGGCCGCGACGATCTGGAAGGCCTGACCATCGCCGTTCAGGGTCTGGGTAAAGTCGGCTACGACCTGTGCCGTCACCTGCACGAAAGCGGTGCAAAGCTGATCATTGCTAACCGCTCTAATCAGGCTATGGCACAGAAGGCAGCTGAGGAGTTTGGTGCTAAGATCGTTCCTACCGAGGAAATCTACGCACAGGAGTGCGACATCTTCTCTCCCAACGCT
>JAFQDY010000045.1 GCA_017399325.1 Oscillospiraceae bacterium | reverse complement strand
GATCGTGTGTATGCTGGCCGGCCGTTTGGAGATCTTCCCCATATTGGTGCTGCTCTCCCGAAGCGCCTGGACAAGAAAATAAAAAAGAAGCCTGTCAGAATATGACAGGCTTTTCTTTAACCCAATATGTGCTTTTTAATGGCTTCAAAGGATTCATCGCTGATGGCGTGTTCCAGCCGGCAGGCATCTTCCGTGGCAACTTCCGGATCGACCCCCAAATTCACCAGCATTTGGGAGAGGATGGTATGGCGTTCGTAGATCTTCTCTGCCACCCCAACGCCGGCATCGGTCAACGCGATGGCCCCATCGGGGGCAATTTCAATTAAATTTGCTTTTTTTAGCAATCCCATGGCCCGGCTGACGCTGGGTTTGGAATAGCCCATATGCTCCGCCACATCCACAGAACGGACATGGCCGCTTTGTTTCAGCAGCACATAAATGCTCTCCAGATACATTTCTCCGGATTCCTGGATACGCATAGCAATTCCCCCTTTGCGGTAGACTGCTATCAGTATAACACAAACATCTCGTTTTTGCAAATATGTATGCCAATTACCCTTTTTAGGGGTAATTGGCACTTCGGGAATTACTGCATACCCTGTTCGTAAGCCTCGATCATCTTCTTGACCATCTGGCCGCCGACGGAGCCGGCTTCACGGGAAGTCAGGTGGCCGTTGTAACCATTGGTCAGGTTAACGCCAACTTCCTGAGCAGCCTGCATCTTGAACTTGTCCATAGCCTCACGAGCCTGAGGAATGTTGATCTGGTTGTTGTTCTTCATCTTTTTTCTCTCCTTTTCCAAGCATTTTTATGCTTTACTTTCTTGGAAAGCGTAAGCGCTTTCCGAAGAAAGCACTTTTCTTTCCGCAAACATATCTTTGCCGAAAACAGACAAAATATAATTGTTTCTTTTCGGAAATCCACACAAAAATTGGAAAACAAATACACCGGCCCGAAAGATCCGGGCCGGTGCTTGATGCGATCGTTTAATCGATATTATATTTTGCCGTGAAACCTGCCAGCATGATCTGGTACTGGTTATCTCCGGACTCTTTGATGGAGCGCAGATAATCGTGGGAGTGAACATCGGAAACGGTGGTCTCCAAAACCGTGACCGCAAGGTTGGAACAGTGGTCAGCCACACGCTCCATATTGTGCAGGCAATCGTTGAAGATAAAGCCCAGTTCCAATGTGCAGTTGCCGGCCTGTACCCGCTGAATGTGGTGATTCTTGCACTTCTTGACCAGAACATCGATGGTGTCCTCCAAAGGTTCCACCATTTTCACCAGATCCACATCGTTATTTGCCATAGCCTTCTGCGTCATATCCAGAATCTCCAACGTGGCGGCAATGCAGATCTTCAGTTCCTGCTGAGCCTGATTGGAAAACTTGATTTTCTTTTCTGCCAGTTCTTTGCCCAGATCCGCCAGATTGACGGCGTGATCGGAAATGCGCTCCAGATTGGTCAGGCAGGACAGGTATCTTGCTACGATCTGGGTCTCTTTTTCAGACAGGGCTTTTGTGTTCAGGCGGATCAGATAAGAACCCAGTGTGTCCTCATAGCGGTCAACCAGTTCTTCCCGGGACATGATCTTGTCGTATTTTTCCTGGCTGAATTCGCCCAGCAGGTCGGTTGCTTTTTTCAGGCTCTTAAAGGCCGCGTGGGTCATCATATCCACCGCACGGCCGCATTGTTCCAAAGCAAGAGGCGGATAGTCCAAAAAGCGTTCTTCCAGCAGATTCTCCTGAAATTCGTCCTCGTCCGGGGACTTCTTTTCCTTGATGGTAAGTACGGCCAGTTTTTCCAAAAGGCGGGCAAAGGGCGCCAGAATGACCGTTGCGGAGACTTTGAAAACGGTGTTCACAATGGCGATGCCGATGCTGGTGGCAGTTTGATCCATCAGTTCAAAATGCAGGAAGGCATTTGCAATATAGAATGCCGTCATCAGAACGGTTGCGCCCACCAGATTGAAGTAAAGGTACACAAACGCGGTGCGTTTGCCGTTCACATTGGCGCCGATGGCGGACAGCAGCACCGGCACACAAGCGCCGATACACATACCGATGACCATAGGGATCGCCACATCGTAACCGATGACGCCTGTGATGGACAATGCCTGCAGAATGCCCACGGAAGCAGAGCAACTTTGAATGATCGCCGTTACCACAACACCCACCAGCAGCGACACCAGTGGATTGGAAACTGCGGAGATAAAGTTCAAAAAAGCGGGGCTGGTTTTCAGCGGCTCCATAGCAGCGCTCATGGTTTGCATACCGGTCATCAAAACGCAAAAGGCCAGCAGGATCATACCCACATTCTTCTGCTTTTGCTTTTTACAGAAGAAATACAGGATAATGCCGATAAAGGCCACAAACGCAAAAACAGTGGCAGAGGACCAGCCGCCGTTTCCGTCCACGCCCGCCAGGACCAATATCCAGCCGGTGGCGGTGGTGCCGATGTTGGCGCCCATAACAATGCCGATGGCATTTGCCAGTTTCATAATGCCGGAGTTCACGAAACCCACCACCATAACCGTTGTGGCAGAGGACGACTGGATCACCGCCGTGACCAGTGAACCCAGCAGAACGCCCTTAAATGTGGTGGAGGTGAGCCGTCCGAGAACCGTTTCCAGTTTGCTGCCGGCTACCCGTTTCAGGCCGTCGCCCAGCAGCGTCATACCAAACAGGAAGAACGCCAGGCCGCCCAAAAGCGTGATAATGTTTGCAATCGTCATAACCATTCGACCCTTCAAAATCTTTTTCTGTATGAAGCGTATTTTTATTGTAGCACAAATTTTTCCATTTGTCCTTAGAATACGATAAAATTTTTAAGAAAGCCAAAATGTGCATTGACAAATTGCAGGTTTGGGATATGATAAGGGCGAGGAATATGAACGGAGGCGACGGTCTGTGATAAAGTACATCAGAAAACATTACCATTGGATTATTGCGGCAACCCTTTTTCTGATGGCGGGCATGCGCGGCGGCATCGGCAACAATCTGTCCGGTCTGCACCTGATTCCCGTAACGGAAGCGCTGCAGATCACCCGCGCCCAGTTCGCTCTGGCCGGCAGCGCCAGTTCTGTTGTGGCAATGTTTTCCACAATGTTTTCCGGCACGCTGATCTCCCGTTACGGCTGCCGCAGTCTGATGTCCGTTTTCCTTTTGATCGGTGCCACATCCGCATTCCTGATGGGCACGGCAGATACTTACCCCCTCTTCTTTTTTGGATATGCGCTCTGGGGTATGACCAACGGCTTCTGCGGCGATGCCATTGCCACCAGAATCGTCAGCAGTTGGTTTCATAAGCACAAGGGTGCGGTTTTCGGAACTGTTTCTTCAGCCTCCGGTATCGGTGGCAGCATTGTGTGCATTTTCCAGTCTGCGTTGATTCAGCGGTATTCCTACCACACATCCTATTATCTGGCTGCGGTGTTGCTTGTCTTATGCTGCGCGCTGGTTATGGTATTTATCCGCAAGCATCCGACAGATATGAAACTTCAGCCTTACGGCTACGGCGAGCAGGTGGCCCACAAAAAGCGGGAACACGATGACCATTGGGCCGGACTTCACATGAAGCAGTTGGTCCGGACTCCGGCATTTTATATGATGATTGTCGGCACATTTCTCAGTTGCGTTTTGCCCTGGCTGGCCTTCTTTGTTGTAGTTCCCCATTTGCAGGACAGAGGGCTTTCCCCCACCCAAGCCAGCAGTATGCAAAGCCTTTTGCTGCTGTGTCTGACCGGCTCCAAAATTCTGGCAGGTTTCCTGTGCGATGCCATCGGCGCAAGAAAAGTAGCGCTGATTTGTATGGTCTTTAATATTGCCGGTCTTATTTTACTGGCAACCGTGGGCGGTATGACCTCTGCCATCATCGCCATCATCATCTATTCTTTGGCGCTGCCCATTCTGACGGTTGTGATTCCCCTGCTGGCCGTATCTCTGTTCGGTTACCAGGCCCAGGCCCAGTATACGGGCATTTTCCTGTCTATGGCATCGGCTGCTTCTATTGTGGCAAGTCCCATCTCCAACGCCATTTACGACAGAATTGGCACTTACAATCCCGTGTTCTTTGTTGCAGCAGGCGTAACTATCCTGTTGATGGGCGGGTATCTTCTGATGTACCGCCTGGCGGACAAACAAAAAGCAGCCATATCATAAAGAAAGCGGCATCTTTTAATGCCGCTTTTTGCTGCCTTTTTCGACAATTCAGCACAAATCGTGGACAAAATAAAATTTTTTTCAAAATACGTTGCAAACGCATTTTGGTTGTGTTAAAACAATGGTAACCACACCGATCATTTCACAAAGGGGGCAGGCAAATGCACGCAATCACCGGCGGCAAGATCATACTGAAAGATGGCATTCAAAGCGGCTATGCCTTGCTCTTTGACCGGGTGATTCGAGGCATCGTTCCGGAATCGGATGTGCCGGCAGATGCCCATATCATTGACGCCAAGGGCGGCTATGTTGCCCCGGGTCTGATCGATCTGCACATTCACGGCTACCTGGGCAAAGATGTGTGCGACGGCAGTGAAGAAAGCATCCGCGCCATTTCCAAAGGCCTTTTGGCAAACGGTGTGACCGGCTACCTTCCCACCACCATGACGGTGGATATGGCCGTGATCAAAAAAGCCTTGGCGGTTTTGCAGTCTTTGAAAGAGGAAAGCAAACAATGGAACGGCAGCGCCATTTTGGGTTGCCATGCGGAAGGCCCTTTTATCAGCGAAGCAAAAAAAGGCGCGCAAGATCCCGCCCACATTCTGAAACCCGACGCGGATTTCGTAAAAGAATATGCGGACATCATTAAGATCATCACCCTCGCGCCGGAGCAGGACACAGAAGATTTTGCCGCCATCCGGGAAATTGCGAAAAAGACAGATGTGGTGGTATCTATGGGACACACCTCGGCCGATTACGAAACAGCGATCAAAAGCACCGAAGCCGGTGTCCGTCACGCCACCCACCTGTTCAACGCTATGACGCCCCTTGCCCATCGGGCGCCGGGGGTCGTGGGCGCGGCGCTGAAAAGCGATGTGACCTGCGAACTGATCGCGGACACATTCCATGTATCAACCGCCCTTTACGACATTTTGTGGAAAGTCAAAGGCAGAAAACTCTGCCTCATCACCGACTGTCTGCCCGCCGGCGGTCTGCCCTTCGGGGAATACACTTTGGGCGGCGCAAAAATCATCTATAACGACATCGTCTGCCGTTTGGAAGACGGCACCGTTGCGGGAAGCGTTTTGCCCCTGAACAAAGGCGTTTGGAATGTGTATACCAATTCTTCCATTCCTCTGCACGAATGTGTCAACTGCGCCTCTTTGAATCCTGCTGCCGCCATTGGGATGGCTGACAAAAAAGGTTCGCTGGACCGGGGAAAAGACGCAGACATCATCATCTGCGATGAAACTTTCCGGGTGCGGAAAACCATTATTGGAGGTGTGATCCAATATGAAAATAACACCTGAACTGGATAAAGGCTTTGCGCCTCTTTCGCTGCTTTGCCGCCAAATGCGCCGGCAGACGGAAGAAAACGGGCAGGACATCGTCATTGCCGTCCGCAGAAACAAAGGCTGCACCGCCACCTATAAGACCCGGGTATTCCCGGACGGTGCAGGCCACGACGAAGAAAATTTCCGCTTTGTTGAGCGTATGACCAAAGCCCTTTTGTGGGTGGCCGGCGGCTATCAGATCATCATCGCCGGCAGCGAACTTCTGGGCAGCAAGATCAAAGCGGCCTACACCTATGGCGGCCTGCGGGATTTTGATGTGCGGTTTATGGAGCGGGTCTACGAAGAAACATTTGAAGTTCTTACCTGCTCTTTAGAAGACGCGCCCGTAGATGTATCTTCTGCCGCACCCATCGGTCGGCACTTGGACGGCTGCCGCATCGGTTTTGACGCCGGCGGTTCTGACCGGAAAGTCAGCGCGGTTATGGACGGAAAAAGCGTCTATTCCGAGGAAGTTGTCTGGTTTCCCAAGACAAATTCCGACCCCGATTACCACTATCAGGGCATTTTAAGCGCTATGAAGACCGCCGCATCCCATATGCCCCGGGTGGATGCCATCGGCGTATCCAGCGCCGGCGTGTATGTGGACAACCGAATTATGGCGGCGTCTTTATTCTTGAAAGTCAGCGATGATGATTTCAGCAAAAAAGTCAGAAATATGTATCTGGATGTGGCTAAGGAGATCGGCGAGAACATTCCCATCGAAGTTGCCAACGACGGCGATGTGACCGCCCTTGCCGGCGCAATGGACCTGGACGACACCGGCGTTCTGGGCATTGCTATGGGCACTTCGGAGGCCGGTGGCTATGTGGATACCGACGGCAATATCACCGGCTGGCTCAACGAGCTGGCCTTCGTGCCGGTGGACGGAAACCCGGATGCGATGGCAGATGAGTGGTCCGGCGATCGGGGCTGCGGCGTGAAGTATTTTTCTCAAGACGGCGTGATCAAGTTAGCGCCTTTTGCGGGAATCGAACTGGACGAAACCCTCTCTCCCGCGGAAAAACTGAAAGTCGTCCAAAACCTGATGTCCCAAGGGGATAACCGGGCCAAAGCCATTTTTGAAACCATCGGCATCTATTTTGGCTACGCCATCGCCTTCTATGCAGAGTTTTATCACATCAAACATGTGCTGATCATGGGGCGGGTCACTTCCGGAGAGGGCGGCAGTATCTTGCTGGAAAACGCCCAAAAAGTCCTTGACAGCGAATTCCCCCAACTGGCAAAGCAGATCACCTTGCATATCCCAGACGAAAATTCCCGCCGGGTGGGTCAGTCGGTGGCCGCCGCCAGTTTGCCCAAATTATAAGAAAAACGGACAGGAAAATCCTGTCCGTTTCTTTATGCTTCACAAAAGCCGTAAAGGGCCGTGGTAAACCGGCAGAGGGCCTGATCCCGCTTTCGGTAAACAGAGGATTGCTCCACCCCCAATTCGCTGCAAAGCCGTTCCATCGCGCCCTTTTCCGGGTGTAAGTACAGCCGCTGCAAAACCAGTTTCTCGTCGGGCAGTAATGCCGAAAGTCCCCGGTCAGCCACCAGAAGCCAGCGCTTGACCCGCTTGAGTGTCCACGCCAACTCCTGCTGCTGCACCAGATTGTCGATCAGCGCATCTTCCCGGCGACTGCCGCAACCTCTTACGGCGATCCGCGACGGGTCTGCGCCCCGAATGGTGTCGATCTCCTCTTTCAGCCGGTCGATCTCTTCCGGAATGTTGCGCAGGGCCTGCCGCATAGCCTCGTACCGGCGCAACTTGTCCATTGCCGCCTCTTTCCATATCATGATCTTACCTCACCGGCTTTCGGCTTTGTATGCTGCCGCCAATAACCGTGGATCTCTCCCCATCGGCGGAAAAACCAGGCCTTCCAGACTTTGCATTGTTTATTCTCACAGGCCTTGGGTTCGGCCACTCTTGTGCAGCCCTCACAGGGACTTATTCTTGTATGCATATGTTCTCCTCCTTCTGACAACGAAAACACAGATCGGTGTTTTGCCGAAAAACCTCTGCCCCGCACCGAACACACCAAAATGCAGGCAGTTCCCCCTGGGCATCCCAGAACATCAGTCGCAACCCTTTCCGAACCGGACGACAGGGCGGTCTTTTATATGGCAAATACACGCGCTCACCTCCATATGTACTTTTTCAAGTACTTTCTGACCCAATATTAGTCCTTACGACCCTGCTTGTCAAGGGAAAACCCGCAGGTTTCTTTGCATTTGTGTACTTGCACAAGTACAAAACAATATTTTTGTAAATTTTTGCCATATGGATGAAAAAGCAACAAAAACCGGGCGTATTCCAGCAGGAACACGCCCGGTCATTCGTTATACAGTTGTCATTTCCCGTTCCGGATTTTTCTTCCATACAAGCCCCCTGGGATAGAAGAATCGCACCTTTTGCTCTGCCAAACGAATGTCCACCTCTTTGGCCATTCGCAGTTCGCCGTCCAGATTGACCGGTGTTTCCCCATCGCAGATGATCTTCAAAGAATCGGTCTGATAGTGGCGAATCAAATTGGGCAGTTCGGCATACCGACCTGCCTTATATACACCGATCAGCCGGGCAACAGCCAGCCGGGACACTTTTTTCACCAGCAGCACTTCCAGTTTCCCGTCAGCCGGGTCAGCCTCCGGCACAGGATTGAAACCGCCGCCGTAAAATCTGCCGTTGCAGACGCAGATCATCGTGAAACGGTCGTCAAATCGCTGACCGTCTATTTCCACCACGTAATGCTCGCTGACACCCCGAATGGTGTTGACAAGCGCCGATGCCGCATAGGCCCGAAAACCGCTTAACAAGGGAATCCTCTTGTAATTTGCCACATCTGTGCCGATCCTGGCATCAAAGCCCACGGAGCAGATATTCAACGAGTAGTCATCGTTGCAGGCGATCAGATCGAAGGTGGCTTCCTCTGCGTCCAGCAGGCGCTCTAAGTCCCGAAAAGCCTCCGGCTGGGAGAATAACCGGGCAAAATCGTTGCCGCTGCCGCCGGAAAACATAGTCACCGCCACGTTGTCGAAACCCGCCACGCCGGAGACGATTTCGTTGAGGGTTCCGTCGCCGCCGCAGGAATAAATCCGGTATTCCTCACCGGACTTGGCCGCCCGGTTGGCGATTTTCCGGCATTGGCCGGGGGCGCCGGACACTTCAATGGAATATTCAATATCCCGCTTTTCGCAAACTTCCGCGATTTTCTTCCGGTAAGTTTCCGTCTGATTCCGGCTACCGGCGGCGGGATTTATAATGAACAGATGCTTCATATTCTCACTTCTTTCTGCGGGAATTGTCGGTGAACATATAGTAATCGCACTTGATCTTGCCGTTGTAGAATTTCCGTTTTTTGTCTGCCCGGCGGCCGAAATAATGTTCAAACTCCGGTTCGGAAGTGATCACAAACTGCTTCCAGTCGTTGGCAAATTTCAGATGGCGGCCCAACGCGCCGTAGAGTTTTTGAGCGCTGGTCACTTCCATCATCCGCTCGCCGTAAGGGGGATTGCAGACCAGAATGCCCCCATCGCAGGGCAGGCTCATTTTGGTGGCATCGCCGTCCTGGAATGTCACCGCGTCCGCAACGCCAGCTTTCCTTGCGTTGGCAAATGCCAGCGACACGCAGGCCGGATCGTTGTCCGAACCTAGAATGCGGTATTTGCCGTTAAATTCCCTGTCCTTAGCTTCCTCTTTGGCCAGTTCCCAGGAAGACGCAGGCATCCAGGGATATTCTTCCGCGGCAAAGTGCCGATTCAGACCCGGCGCCCGGTTCTTGGCAATCAGCGCAGCCTCGATGGGAATGGTGCCGGAACCGCAGAAGGGATCCCAGAAATATTCTCTGCCCCGATAGCGGGTCAACTGGATCATACCGGCGGCCAACGTTTCGTGCAAAGGCGCATCGTTGCCCACTGCCCGGTAACCCCGCTTGTGCAGGCCTTGGCCGGAAGTGTCCAGCGACAGGGTTACTTGGTCGTTCAAAATGGTGAAATGCAGTTGGAATTTGACGCCCGTTTCCGGCAGCCAGGACACGCCGTACTTCTCGCCCAAACGACGGGACGCAGCTTTTTTGATAATGGCCTGACAGTCGGATGTGCTCATCAGTTGGCTGTTCAGGCAGTGGCCTTTTACCGGGAACTGGCCGTCGCCCGGAATGTAATCTTCCAAATTGGTGTGCAACACCCCTTGAAACAGTTCCTCAAAACTTTTGGCCTGAAACTGGGCCAGCACCACCATCACCCGTTCGCCAGTCCGCAGGCAGATATTGGCTTTTGCCAGGGCGTTTTCGTCGCCGGTAAACAGGACTCTGCGGTCTTCCACCCGGACATTTTCCATATTCATTCGTTTCAGTTCGTCGCCGGCCAGACCCTCTAAGCCAAACAGGCACGGCACGATCATTTGCATATTTCTCATATATCCTCCTAGGGGATAATTTTATTTTGTTTCAGGTAGCGTTCTTCTTCGGAGAACACGCAGCCGCAGTATTTCTGCATATAAAATTCCTGCTCCCGGGCAAAGGCCTGTCCTGCCTTGAACAAATCCCGGAAATCCCGATACAGAAATTCCACGCCGTAGGTTTCCGCCGCCCGCATAGCCACATCTTTCATAAGGCTGTGGTTCTGATAGGGGCTGATGAACAAAGAGGATGTAAAGGAATCAAAACCCAGTTCCCTGGCGGTCTTTGCGGTTTCAAAAAGCCGCATTTCGTAGCATTTAACGCAGCGGTTTGCAATGTCCTCGGCCACTTCCCGCACAAAGGGCCGCAGGGCATATTGGTCTTTTTCGATCAGGGGCAGGTCTATGCTTTTGGCATATTCCCGCAAACAGTTCCGCCTTGCCCGATACTCGGTAAAGGGGTGAATGTTGGGGTTGAACCAAAAACCGGTTACGTGGAATCCGTCGTTTCGCAGCAATTCCACGCACTGATTTGCGCAGGGCGCGCAGCAGATATGGAGCAATGTTTTCATAGACTTCTCTCCAAAAAAAGGATTTTCTTAACTATATCACAAAATCGACCCAACCGCAACATTCTGTTTGTTTCGTGATCCGCCTATGGTACACTTGACGGGCGCGCTCCGATTTAGTATGATACTAAAAAAGGAGGTGCAAAGCGTGGAAGATCTGGAATTTATGCAGGCGGCTCTGCGTTTAGCCGAAGAAGCGGCGCAAGACGGCGAGGTGCCTGTCGGCTGCGTGATCGTCCGGAAAGGTGAGATCGTAGGCCGCGGCCGCAACCGCAGAGAAACAGCCAAAACCGCCTTAGGCCACGCAGAGATCGAAGCCATAGCCGACGCCTGCAAGAATTTAGGCGGCTGGCGGCTTTGGGATTGCACTATGTATGTGACGTTAGAGCCCTGCCCCATGTGCGCAGGCGCCATCATCAACGCCCGGATACCAAAGGTATTTATCGGCGCAAAAGATGAAAAATGCGGCGCTTGCGGGTCTGTTTGCGACCTGTTTTCCATGGACTTTAACCACCACCCGGAAACCCACTTTGGTCTTTTGGAAGATGATTCCAAAAAATTGCTGACGGACTTCTTTCTTGCTTTGCGGCAGACTTTGAAGGACAGGCCGAAGTGGAAAAAACCTGAATAACGAGAAAGAGAGAGCATCGGCTCTCTCTTTTTTATTCCCCAAGGAGGCAGTATGGAACAAAAAGTTTTACGCACTGGCACTGTGGCTGTTATTTGCGCCCTTTTTCTGCGACTCTTAAGCGGCATCGGCGTGGGCCTTGACCTGCCGCCGAACATAGCGTCTGTGATAATCTTTCTGCAGACAGGCCGGCTGATCCGCCCGTCCAATATTGCCTTCACACCCCCGCAGGCGGAGGAAGAACCCCCCGAAGAATCCACTGAGGAATCCACTGAAGAATCTACCGAAGAATCTACCGAGTCTGCCGACCTGCCAGACGAACAAGCGCCGGACTTGCCGGTATTTTCCGAAAGCGATGCCGCAGGTATCAACATCAAATGCGCCTTTTCCTATTCCGCCGACCTTTCCGAGTTGTTATGTAAACCTCTGAGTTGGAATCTGGCAGACGGTCAGCCGGCAGTTCTCATTTATCATTCCCACGCCACGGAGAGTTTTTCCCCCACCGACGGATACGAAGAAACCTCCGATTACCACACACTGGACACCGAAAAAAATATGGTATCCATCGGCGCGTACCTTGCCCAACTTCTGGAAGATCAGGGCATTGGTGTGATCCACGACACCACCCTCCACGATGATCCTTCCTACACAGATGCCTATTACAACAGCCGCAAAAGCGTGCAGGACTACTTAAAAGCCTACCCCTCCATTCGTCTGGTTCTGGACTTGCACCGGGACGCCTACGAAGACGAAAACGGCAATCAGATCACCCAAACAGTATTCTCCCAAGGCACGTCCCTTGCGCCGCTGATGTTTGTGGTGGGTTCTGATTACGGCGGTTCTTCTCACCCCCAATGGCGGGAGAATCTTTCTCTTGCGCTGAAACTCCAGACCCTGATCGACCAGCGCTGTCCCGGCATCTGCCGGAACATCACCCTGCGTTCTCAGAACTTCAGTCAGGACTTGTCCACCGGCGCGCTTTTAGTGGAAGTGGGCGCTGCCGGCAACACCTACGAACAGGCTCTGCGAACAACGGAAGTTCTGGCTGCCGGCATCGCAAACCTTGCCTACGGCAGCCTATAACACATTCCACCAACTGAACTTATGGGCTTCTGCCACCGCCTCGATCCGCTTAGCAAGTTCCGCGCAGCAGGCGGCAAAATGGGGCTGCTCCCCTGTGACGGCGTACACTTCCATCTCCCCGAACAGGGCATCCACATCGTCCATGGGCGAGTGGTCTGCCAGTGTTGCCGTGCCATTCCACCCACGCTCCCAGCGGTCTTTTGCTTCCATGCCCAGCAAAACCCCTTTTCCAAACTCCCCGTTTACGGTGTATTCCGCTGCCTGCTGCAGCATATCCACCGTGGGAAGATGGGCGTTATCCATACACATTGCCGCCAGCAAGCCCCCCACAAGGAACACTGCCAAAATTGCTACACCCAGCCAGCCTCGTCCCATTTACTTCTCCTCCTTGCGATAAAACACGATCTTGTCGTCCCCGTCAACGGTCAGAAGCCATGTCTGCTCAATGGTCGCGGAGCGTTCCTGCAAAACTTTCTGCACCCAAGGTAGGTCTTTTCCCGCTTTTTGCAGATTTTCTTTCATCAGTTCCCCGTCGGAAACGATGGTCATAGGGAACGACTGCTTTTTCACCTGTACCCCTGCCTCTTTTGCCGAGGCGGGTTTTTCTTTTGGGAAGGGAAACACCGACAGATTGCCGTTGGTCTCCAAAATGGCATACTGCACCGCCTTTAAGTCCAGCACATCTTTTTCCCGCAAATGGCCGGTCAGTTCGTCTAAGGTAATGCGGGTCTTCTTCAGATTTTTTTGTAGAATATTGCCGTTTTCGATCAAAATCACCGGCTTTCCGCATAAAATTTTCCGCAACCGCACACTTTTCATCGAAAGCGCCGACAACACCAGTTCCACCCCCAGCACCGTTACAATGGGCACAAAGCCTGAAAACAGCGGAATGCCCCCGTCCTGCATAGGGATGGCCGCCAGATTGGCCACCAGCATAGTCACCACGAATTCCGACGGCTCCATCTGGCCGATCTGCCGCTTACCCATCAGCCGCACCACCGCGATCAGCACCAGATACAATAAGATCGTACGCACATAAGACAAAACCAAATCCATCACCTCTTTGGCATTTTCCCCTCTTTTTCCGTAGATATGCGGATTTTTTTGGCAAAAACCCTTGACAGATGCAACCGCAACAGATATAATACACTAGTCTGCGTATGCGGACAATCCTTGCTCCCGACGCGATCGGGGGCCAAAAGTCCAAAAGGAGGTGCAAACAACATGGCTAAGATCACCGGTAAGTACGAGGTTCTCTACATCATTGATGCTACTTTGACCGAAGAGGACACTGCTGCACTTGTGAACAAGTTCAAGGCAATGGTGGAGGCGGAGGGTACTCTGCTGAATGTTGATGAATGGGGCAAGCGTCGCTTGGCATACCTGATCAACGATATGGCAGAAGGCTACTATGTTCTGATGAACATGGAATGCAAGCCCGAGTTCCCTGCAGAACTGGAGCGTGTGATGAAGATCACCGACGGCGTCCTGCGCTGCCTGACTACCGCAGTGGAGGAGTAATACTATGCTCAACCACATCACGATTATGGGTCGCCTGACCCGCGATCCCGAACTGCGCCGCACCGGAAGCGGTGTCGCAGTTGCCAGTTTCCGCGTTGCTGTCGATCGGGACTATCAGCCCAAAGACGGCGGCGAAAGAAAGACCGACTTCATTGACTGCGTCGCTTGGCGTCAGACCGGAGAATTTATCTCCAAGTATTTCGCCAAGGGTCGTATGATCGTTGTGGACGGCAGACTGGAAATGCGCGACTGGACCGACAAGGACGGCAACAAGCGCACTTCTGCTGAAATTATGGTAGAAAATGCCTATTTCGGCGACAGCAAGCGCGATGGCGACGGCGGCAATTACTCTGCGCCCGCAGCCAACTTTGGTGGCTACTCTGCGCCCGCATCCGCACCTGCATCTGATTTTGCAATGCTGGATGACGACGATGCACAGTTGCCCTTCTAAGTAATTTTTTGAACTTTTCACAATGCTTACAAAGGAGGTTAATCCCATGGCTAACGAACAGCATGTGCGTCCCCGCAAGCGTAAGAAGGTATGTGCTTTCTGCGTTGACAAGGTGACCGCTATTGACTATAAGGACACTGCCAAATTGCGCCGTTATCTGTCCGAGCGTGGCAAGATCCTGCCCCGCCGTACCACCGGCACTTGCGCAGCCCATCAGCGCACCCTGACCACCGCTATCAAGCGCGCCCGTCAGATTGCTCTGCTGCCTTACGTCGCTGACTGATCAACAACAAAAATCCCGTTTCCTTTCGGAAACGGGATTTTTTATTCTTCCCAGGGGAAGTAGAGATTGATGTCCACATTCCCCGCAATGCCGGGCACAGAGCCCGAATCGGTATATTGCCACATATCCACCTTGTAGGGATAATTGAGCGCATTGCTGTACTGAACAAACCAGAAGTCATACGCAGTCAGTTCGCTTAAATACAACCGTTTATTGACGTGGCGAGTACTGAAATAGACCATAGGCTTCAAGTTGGCCGCCTTGATCTTATTGCAGAAGGCTTTGGTGCAATCGGTCACCGTCCGGGCGGTGGCAGAGCCGGTCCGGGCTTCAGCGCTGATATATTCCCAGTCAAACACCACCGGCATATCCAGCTGCCAATCCTTGATGATATCCAGCACAAAACCCGCCTCATCCTCTGCCTCCCTCACATTGATGGCCTGGGAGTAGAAGTATGCACCGATCTTTAGTCCCGCTCTCGATGCCCCCTCGTAATTTCTTTGGGCATATGTATCCACATTCAGCGTACCGGATTCATAGCCCCGATAGCCTACGCGGATCATCACAAATTCGATGCCGGCTGCCTTGACTAGCGCCCAGTCGATGTTACTGCCCTGCCACTCCGACACATCGATACCCACCACAGATTGCGTTGTCAGGCAGGTTAAGTACGTGCCGTTTTGCGTTATGTCCTCCGGACGGATCGGGTTAGCCGCCAGCGGCGGCAGCGTTGTGTCGGTAGCAGGCGGCTCGGAGGATTCCGGCTCCTCGGTTTCTTCTTCGGTGGTTTCTTCGATCGTTTCCTCGGTGGTCTCCTCTACGGTTTCCTCCGTGGTTTCGACTGTGGTTTCCTCCGTCGTTTCCTCAGTGGTTTCGGTGGTATCCTCGGTAGACTCCTCAGTGGTATCCTGTGTAGACTCGGTGGTGTCCTCGGTGGTATCCACAGTGGTCTCGGTGGACTGGGTTTGGCCGGTTTCTGTGTCCGCAGTGCCGAAAGTGCCGGAGGACACCGTTTCGGATGTTCCCGTCTGCACAGACGGATCCTGCGCTTTTCGCCGATTGCCAACCACAAGTAAAATGATCACCGCCGCCAAAACCAGAACCGCTATGGCCACCAGTTCCCAGAACACGACTTTTTTCAGTTTCAATTCTATATCTGCGTCCATAGCGTCCTCCTTGTTTTTTGTAGTATATCATAACTTTTTCTTTTTGCCAAGAAGGACAAGGCGGTATATTCTTCCTATTGTCGGGTTAAACTGTAAAAAGGCTGCCGCACTTACATGCAGCAGCCTGAAAATCAACCGGCCAGAATATCCGCTTTGATCACACATTTTGTATTCCGCAGCAATCGCAGGAAATCCTCCACAGGGATCGTCAGATTCATGGTCTCCGCAGAAACGGTCACCACCGCGCAGCCGTTGGTCGGCACAATGGAATTGATGGTCATTATATTGGCGTAGTGTTCCGCAAAAATATTCAGCAGTTTGGACAGGTTACCGGTCTCATCCTGCAGAAGCAACTGGAATGTGATCACCCGGCCGCTCATCATATGCTGGAAGGGCATAACTGCATCCCGGTATTTGTAATAGGCGCTGCGGCTGATGCCGGTGAGGCGCGTGGCCTCGTTGACGGTTTTGACTTCACCGGTGGAAAGCAGACGCTTGGCCTCTGCCACCTTTAAAAACACTTCCGGCAAAGCGGAAGATTCCACTACATAATAAGTATGGGTCTTTTTCATAATGTCCTCCTACGTGGGACAAATGTCCTGTCCCCGTGGCTTATTGTATCACAATTTTTCAAAAAAGCAACCCACATTGCAAAAAAATGGAAAGGAGTCTGCCATGGGCCATCAAACCATTCGCCGGATCGGTCTTTTTGCGGGGGGATTTTTGGGCGCTTGGCTGTTCTTCCGGTATCTGTTCCCGCTTTTTTTGCCCTTTTTTCTGGGATTTCTGTTGGCGCTGGCCGCCGAACCGGCGGTAAAGGTCAGCACACGGCTGCTGAAATTGCCCCGCTGGGCGGCATCCGGTCTGGGGGTCAGTTTTACCCTTGTCTTCCTTGTTGCTCTTGTGGGCATTTTGGGGGCAGCGCTGGTAAAAGAACTTACGGCCCTTGCCAATCGCCTGCCGGATATGGAGGTGACCCTTGCGGAAACTTCCCAGCGGCTGCGCACGCTGCTGGAAAACGCGGCAGATAACGCTCCTGAAGGGATCCGTCCCCTTGCAGAACAATCGGTCAACCGTCTGTTTTCCGCCTCCCTTGTGGATCAGGCCGCTGGCCGCCTGCCCGGCAAACTGACAGCCTTTTTAAGCCGGGTCCCCGACGGGGCATTGGGTATCGGCACAGGCATCATCTCCGGTTTTATGCTCTCTGCCCGTCTGCCCGACTTAAAGGCCGCCCTGCGCAAAAAATTCCCCCGGCTGCAGACCCATATCCTGCCGGCGCTGAACCGGGCGAAATCCGCCCTGCTGGGCTGGCTGAAAGCCCAGGCAAAACTATCTGCCATTACCTACGCCATCGTAGCGGTGGGACTGATGATCCTGCAAGTGCCATACGGGCCGCTATGGGCCATCGGCGTGGCCATTGTGGACGCCTTTCCCATCTTAGGCACAGGCACGATCTTGATCCCCTGGTCTGTTGTCTACCTGTTCCAGCAAAAGCCGCTGCAATCGGTGGGTCTTCTGTGTATCTATGCCGCCGCGGTACTCACCCGCACCACATTAGAACCCCGTCTGGTAGGGCGGCATCTGGGCCTTGACCCTCTGATAACGCTGGTGATGCTGTATCTGGGCTATCGATTTTGGGGTATATTGGGTATGCTCCTTGCCCCTATGCTCACCGCTGCCATTGTGGCCGCCGGACGGGCAAGTCAGGAAAATAAATAAGGGTGTGCCGAAGCACACCCTTTCGTCTTTATTTTGACGCTTTGAAGGGTGTGCCGAAGCACACCCCTATTGTTCTTTAGCAGCAGCCGCAGGTGTTGTCGCAGCCGCAGGTGTTGCCGTTACCCAGCACGCCGCCACCGCAGTTGCACAGCAACAGGATGATCAGAATGATCCAGCAAATATTACCGCCGCAGAAACCATTGTTGTTACACATAATCAAATACCTCCGAAATTTTTTGCGGTATTTTTACCGCTCATTCCAAGATATTCCTTAGCAGCAAAAAGGTTCGAAAATTTCTTATTTCCACAGGCCGTCGGGATACTTGCCCTGCTTTGTCATTTCCTGCAAAGCCGCCACGACCACCGGCTTATCCGCCGCATAGGTCACGCCGTACCATTTGTCATCGGTACGCAGCACCCGAACGGTCGCCTTGCCTGCGTGGAGGAGTTTGCTTACGGATGTGGGCAGCAGCATCTCTGCCTTTTCCGGGTTTTTGGGCATATCCTCTGTAAAGAATCGGGGGAAATCCGCCTTTATGGTGTCCAAAAATCCGGGGGTAAAGCCCCACATATTCATGGAGACCGGCTGGTCAGCCGGCACATCCTGCCAAGTTTCACCGTCTTCCAAAAGGAAGCGGATGCCCCCGGCATACTTTTCGATCTTGGTCCGTTCCACGATGCCGGTCAGATAGCCGTCTTCGCTGACCTCGCAGACACCCCGGGCCACAGAGCCGTTTTCCGTAACGGTGTTGCCCAGCCGGTAGCCTACCATACAGAAGTCCGCCACTTCCTGTTCGGACACATTCAACAAATAGTTGAAGATTTCCCGGAACGCCTGTTTGCCGTAGAAATCGTCTGCATTCACCACCGCAAAGGGGGCGTTGCCGATTTCTTCTTTGGCACACAAAATGGCGTGACTTGTGCCCCAGGGTTTTGTGCGGCCGACAGGGATCCGGCAGCCGGCAGGGATCTTATCCAGTTCCTGGAAGGCATAGCGGATCTCCATAGGGCAGTTTTCCAGGCGCTTGCCCACGGTGTCCATAAAGTCCTTTTTGATGGCTTCCTTGATGATGATCACCGCGGTGTCAAATCCGGCCTCGTGGGCATCAAACAAGGTGTAGTCCAAAATGGCTTCGCCGCAACTGCCCACCGGGTCAATTTGCTTCAATCCGCCGTAACGGCTGCCCATACCGGCGGCCATAATCACCAAAACAGGTCTGTTCATAATGTTTCCTCCTTTTTATGTGAAAAGTTGGGTAATATCCAAACAAATATCGGT
This sequence comes from Oscillospiraceae bacterium, assembly GCA_017399325.1. Lineage (GTDB taxonomy): Bacteria > Bacillota > Clostridia > Oscillospirales > Oscillospiraceae > Faecousia. Next base: position 19,741 of record JAFQDY010000045.1, on the reverse strand, counting down.
CTTTTTTAAGTTCTCCCAAGCAAATTCTGTTGCCAGTTCTTTGGCAGATACCGCTTCGGGCGCATCGATGATACCTGATGTATATGCCAAAAATCCCAGGAGTTTTTCCGCCGTGGTGTTCTGCTGCAAAAAGCCTAAGTCCATATCCTTATCCCGCTTGCTCAGCCGCCGTCCGTCTGGGGCGATGAGCATCGGCACATGGCCATACACAGGGTGGGAAAAGTCAAACAGTTCCTGCAGATACATCTGCCGGGGCGCAGAACCCAGCAGGTCCATACCCCGTACCACTTCGGTCACGCCCGCAAGGCCATCGTCCACAGTAACTGCCAACTGATACACATAGACCCCGTCTGCCCGACGGACTACAAAATCACCGCATTGGGCGGCTAGATTTTGTCGGTATGTGCCCTGGCACAGGTCTTCCACCACCATCTCTTTGTCCGGCACTTTCACCCGGAAAGCAGGCGCCCGGTCAAATGCATTCCGCTGGGCTTCCGTCAAGTTCCGGCAAGTGCCAGCATACACATAAGTGCCGTCCGACAGATGGGGTGCGTTGACGCTGTGGAGTTGGCTTCTGGTGCAGTAACAGGGATACAAAAGTCCCTGATCCGCAAGCAGGTCAAAATAGCGGTCATACACCTTACTCCGGCGGCTTTGGGGCGGAGTTTCTGAGTCCCAATCCAGCCCAAGCCACTTAAGATCCTGCCGCAGAGCCTCCGCAAATTCTTCACTTGTCCGTTGGGTGTCCAGATCCTCCATACGCAGCACCAGGCTTCCGCCTTTGGACTTCACCGAAAGCCACCCGATCAAGGCGGCAAACACATTGCCCAAATGCATCCGTCCGGAGGGCGTGGGGGCAAACCGTCCGACGGGTGCGCCCATAAAGCACTCCTCCTGTTCCGCTTTATTTTACTCCAATTGTGGGTAAATGTAAAGCATTCCCAATGTTTTCTTTTTTTGCCCTTGAGAAAAATGTAAAAATGGTGTACAATATGGACACGATTATGGGAAGGAGGTGTCCTTATGCTGAAAAATCCGGAAGACAGACGGCGTCTGCGGCAGGAAAAAGCCCAGGAGCGTCTGCGCAAGCGGGAGCAGAATAAGAAAATGCTCATTCGGTTGGGAATTGCGGCAATTGTCTTGCTTGCCTGCGGCATTCTGATTTTTGCGCTAACCAGGAGATCTCCCGATCCCCCCGATGTAAACACCGAAATCCCCTCTTCCGAATCCGCCACCGACCAGCAATCAACGGAATCCACCCAGTCCCCCACGACCACCATTCACTATGCAGCGGTGGGCGATCTGAATGTGAATGACGCCACGGTGGCCGCCGGCGGCAGTTCCTACATTTACACCGACACCTTTATGGATGTGGCCCACATTTTGTCCGATGCGGACATCACCTCGGTGAATTTTGAAGGCACATTTTACGGCGCGCCTTACGGCAGCACCTTCTCTGCCCCTGCCTCGATGGCAACGGCACTAAAAAACGCCGGTGTGGACTTGGTGCAGATGGCCAATTCCTACTCCATCAGCCGCGGCCTTGCGGGCCTTGTCACCTCCCTGGACAGCATTCGGCTGGCAGGTATGGAACCCCTTGGCGCATACCCCACTAATTCCGCCTTCAACAAAAGCAAAGGCTACACCATTCGCACCGTTGACGGCATCAAAATAGCATTCGTAGCCTTCACCAAAGGTATGGACGGTATGACGCTTCCCGTAGGCAGCGAAAACTGCGTCAACGTACTGTACGAGGACTACGACAGTGTCTATCAGAATGTGGACACCAAGAAAATCACTTCCATTTTGTCCGCCGTTGCCAAGGAAAAGCCGGACATCACCATCGCCCTTCTGCACTGGGGCAGCGAATTCAACGACACCATCAGTTCCAGTCAAAAGAAAATTGTGAACCTGATGCAGCAAAACGGCGTGGACGCCATCATCGGCACCCATTCCCACTATGTGCAGCAGATCACCTTTGATGAAAGCAGCGGTCAGTTTGTGGCCTACTCACTGGGCGATTTCTTCTCCGACGGTAAGCGGGCCGGCTCGGAATATTCCATTATTCTGGACTTGGAGATCACCAAGGACAATACAAGCGGCGAGACCCGAATCACAAATTACACCTACACCCCTATTTTCACCGTCCACGAAGCGGACAAACCCCTGAAGGTGGTGCGGATCGCGGAGGCCATCGCCGCCTATGAAAACGGATTTATCAGCCGGGTGTCCCCGGAAATGTACGACAAAATGCTCTACGCGCTGGAGCGGATTGAAGCCAGAGTGGCCGGAAAATAACAAAAACGGGTATCGAAAAACCGATGCCCGTTTTTTATTTGCAAAAAACTGTTGATTTATGGGACTTTTTGCGTATAATGGAGTCAAATGGGAAAAAGGAGAACGGATATGAACACCTTGCAGAATCTACACCAGCATACCACCTTCTGCGACGGTAAAGACACCCCCGAGGAAGTGGTGCTGGCCGCCATCGATAAGGGCTTCGGCGGTATTGGCTTTTCCAGCCACTGCTATATGGACTACGCCAAATATTACTGTATGCCGCTGGACAAAGTAGACACTTACCGGGCAGAAATTGCCCGTTTGAAAGAAAAATACGGCCACCTGATCGATGTTTTCTGCGGCATTGAGTTTGACATCTGCTGCCCGGAGCGCCCGGAGGGCTTTGATTATGTGATCGGCTCTATCCACGGTCTGCGCTTTGACGGCATCGACTACGAATTTGACGGTGTGGCTGAGCATTTCCAAAAGATGATCGACGAGCATTTTGGCGGCAACGGTATGGCCTTTGCCAAGGAGTATTACCGTCAGCTGACCTGGCTACCGGATTTCGCCGATTGCGATATCATCGGCCACTTTGACTTGATTACCAAGCATCGGGACACGGTGGATTTCTTCGATTCTACCTCTAAGGAGTACCGCTTTGCGGCCATTGAAGCGGCGGAAAGTTTAGCAGGCAAGATCCCCTATTTCGAGGTAAACACCGGCGCCATCGCCCGTGGCTACCGCACCACCCCCTACCCTGACCCCTTCATTATCAAAGAAATGAAGCGGCTGGGCTTCGGCGTGGTCATCTCCTCGGACTGCCACCAGCATGCCTTTATGGACTGCCACTTTGAGCAGGCCAAGGCCCTTTTGAAGGAATGTGGCTACGAAGAGCGCTATATTCTTACCAAAGATGGCTTTATTCCCGTGCCTATGTAAATGCAAAACCCGGAGTGAATGCTCCGGGTTTTTGTTTACAAACAGAGAAAAGTATTTTATAATGAAAACAATCCAAAGGAAATGCGGTGAAGCTATGAGAACGATCGCCATTTTAAAAGAATGTAAAGACGCGGAGAAGGCTATGCTTCTGTCCGCAGCCGAAAAAGACGACAAAGTCCTGTTTTTCTCCGATGACGCTGCCCTGCTGCAAAGCGGCTTTGCAGACAAAATTGATGTGGTCTTCGGCGAGCCGGATATGAAAACCATCGCCGCTATGCCCAAACTGCGGTGGATCCAGATGACTTGGGCCGGCGCTAACAAGTACACCTCCGCCCCCGATTACCCCCGACACATTTCCCTGACCAGCGCCTCCGGCGCATTCGGTGGTGTGATCTCCGAGCATATTATGGCAGGCCTTTTGGCCCTTTACAAGAACCTGCGGGCCTACCGGGCGCAGCTGCAACAGGGTTTTTGGCAGCTGCTCTCCGGCGACGACTCCTTAGAGGGCAAGCGGGCGCTGATCCTCGGCACCGGCGACATTGGCTCGAACACGGCCAAGAAACTGCAGGCCTTTGGCGCTACCACCGTAGGCATCTGCCGCACAGAGCGGAAAAGCCTCCCCTATTTTGATGAATTATACGCCATTTCCTCTTTGGACGCAGAACTTCCCAAGGCTGACTTGGTGATCATCGCCCTGCCCGGCACAACCGAAACGAGAGGCCTTATGAGCCGGGAGCGTATTGAGAAGCTGAACCGGGGCGCTATCCTGGTGAATGTGGGCCGTGGCTTCGTTGTAGACACTGACGCTCTTACAGACGCCTTGGCAAACGGAAAGCTCCGGGGCGCGGTGCTGGATGTGACCGACCCGGAGCCTCTGCCCAAAGGCCACCGCCTGCGGCAGCTGGAAAATGTGATCCTGACCCCCCATGTGTCTGGCATCAGCTGGGGTGAAAACGATCTGACCCGACACAAAATCATCCGCATCTTTGCAGACAATCTGCAAAAGGATGCCCAAAACGAACCCCTTGCCCACCAAATTGATCTTGCAAGAGGCTACTAAAAAATAAAGGGAACGACCAAGGTCGTTCCCTTTTCTTTTCAGATCAGTTTCTTATCCAGCCATTTGCCCCGCTTGAAGTGGATCGTATTCAAGATCGTACGGCAGACCCAGTCCGCCGCCATACCCAGCCAAACGCTCATAAGCCCCAAGTGGAATACATAGCACAAAAGATAACTTAAGCCCACCCGGAACACGAACATCGTGCTGACCGTCACAATGACGGGATAGCGAATATCGCCGGCGGCCCGGAACGCGCCCATGGGCACAAAGGACATAGAATACATTGTAAAGATCGTCAGCAGCGCGGAAAATCTCGTATGATAAGCGGCTACCTCCAGTTCTTCCGGCTTCAGGTCGTAGAGTCTTACCAGCTGGCTGCTGAAAACAGCCACCAGCGAGAAGCACACCACCATCGTCACCGTAGCTGCCGCAAGCAGCTTCTTGGCATTTCGCTTGGCCTGCGCCTTTTCGCCTGCGCCAATACACTGACCCACAACGGTCATGGAGGTGATGGTAAACGAGCCCAGCATCGTCCAGCCGAAATTATTCAGACTGCTTGACAGAGAATACGCTGCAATATAAACCGTGCCCAAGGAGGCGATCAACGAGGACACCAGCAGCCGCCCCACATAGAACAGGGCGTTTTCAAAGCCGTTGGTAGTGCCCACCTTCAGCACCCGCTTCAAAATATCCTTATTCACCCGAACGGGGAACACCTTCTCCAGCTGCGCCGGCAGCTTCTTGCTCCGAATGGCGATCACACCCCAGACGCACCAGATGACACGGGAGAAGGTCGTTGCGATGGCCGCGCCGGCCACGCCCATTTTGAAGCCGTAGATCAAAATTGCATTGCCAACCACATTCATCGCGTTGGCGGTGATGGTAATGGTAACGGCCTGCCGGTTTTTCGCCATAGCGCGGAGGGTTGCCGTGCCGGTGCAGCCGATCACCAAAAACGGGAAACTGATCAGCGTCAGCGTAAAGTAAGTAACCGCATTGTCGAACACATCCTGCTCGATCGACCCGTAGATCAGGTTCAGCACCTGCTTGCGGAAGCACAGCAAAAGCGCCATACACAGCAATGCGATGGCAAAGCCGGAGTAAAGGATCTGGCGGATGCTCTGCTTAGCCTTGTCGTACTGCTTGGCGCCGATGTACTGGGAAGTCACGATCGAGCCGCCCACAGGAATGGCATCGAAAGCGGTGGTAAACACATTGTTGATGGCATCCACCAAAGAAACGGCGCTGACCGCAGCCGCGCCGGCGGAGGATACCATAATGGAGTCGGCCATACCCATAAAGATGGCCATCAGGGAATTCAGTGCGATCGGAACAGTTAAATTGACCAGCGCCCGATTGGAAAACAACGGCGCTTTTGGCTTCAGTGTTTCCATATTCTCACCTGACATTCACATATTTTGAAGGGCAGCCCCCTCTAGCCGTACCATACTACACCCCGCCTGGTTTGTCAACAGTTATCTTGTGAAAAAACAGGATTTGTTTGTTTTTTCCGTCAGCTCGTTAAAAACCCCCGACTACTCGTCGGGGGTTTGCTTGCCGCTTATAAAACTGCGGTGTTATTTTGCGATCAATCGTCCGATTCCGGGTGTTCCGTCTTCTTCTTTTTCATAATGATACCGGCTGCCACTGCGCCTGCTGCCACGACCGCGCAGGGAATGACCACCCAAACGACAGGTTTGGATTCGTCCTGTTTTTGGTTGGGGGTATCGGTCTTGTCTGTGGGTTTTGTGTCCGGGATATCGGTAGTGCCTTGGGTGGGGTCTGTAACATCGCCGGTTTCGATCTGGGTGTTGTCCTCTTGCTCCGAGGATGTATCGCCGCCGTTGCCGCTTACGCCGCCGGTATCCTCCGGGATCGCCGGTTCGGGAATGGCATAATTACAGGTGTCGCAGGCGCGGTCACTGTCTGTATCCTTGTGGGCAGCTCGTGTGTCTGCAATTTCGCTGCCGCAGACGGTACATTCTTTCCAGTGGTTTGCAGCGTCATTTTTCCAGCCGGAGGGGGTGTGAGAGGTGGCCGGGATCACCAGTTGGCTGTTGCTTGTTACTTGCTGGGTGCAGCCTTGATCCAAAAACTTCTGACCGCAACTGCAGACATAATAAGTCTTTGTGCCATTTGCAAAACAACTGGCATCCACTTGCTTTACCGTTGTTTTCACCCTGTGGGTGTGGTTTTCTTCCAGCACCACCAGGTTCACGATCATAGCCCGACCCAGTTGGGAACGGTTGCTGGAGACCTGAAAACCGCCCGTTGCGCCCAGCGCTTTGGCAAGGTCAAGCAGGTCAGCGCTCAAGGCGCTTGCGAATGCATCGGTGTCGCCTGTTATGTAGATTTGGGTCTTATTGTTGTCTTTCTGTAAAAGGGCGGCCAGTTTTGCCCGGTCGTAGGAAGCGAAAACTCTGCCCTCTTTCACATAATAATTGGCAGCGGTGGCAGTTGCATTGGGTACAAGATCGGCATAGGGCTCACCGATGGCGTGGCCTTCCAGCAACTGACTTGTGGTGATGTTGAAGTAGGCGTAGTAGGTGTCATCCCCCTGGTCGTCCCAGGTCACATCGGTGTAGTACCACCCTCCGTCCAGTTTCACCAGATTCCAGGCGTGGCCAACCGGTGTGCCGGTGGCGGGATTCACGCTGCTGCCGGACACATACCAAGCCTCGATGCCAGCCTTCTGCAGCAGGTGCTGATAGGCCCGGGCGTAGCCGTTGCAGACCGCCTTGCCCTCCACCAATGCGCCGTAGGCGTTCTGGTCGTTGGCGGTAGAAGTGTATGTGACCGTTTCGATCAGCCGGTCGTGGAGGGTCTTTGCCTTGTCGTAGTCCGAGCCGCTGAGGCCCGCGGTAAGGGCGCTGACTTTTGCGTTATAGGCAGACTTTGCCGCGGTCAGAGCGTCCCCTTTGATGGCATACTCGGGCGATACCTTCAGGGTCTTTACTTGGCCCTGCTCTTCCATAGATGCGCCGTAGCCGCCCTCCACCCAGAAGTACTCGGGATAGTCGCTGTAGAACAGCTTGTAGGCCGTTTCCAGCTTGTCGGCGTCGATGTTTTTGCCGCTGATGTCTATGGTGATCTGCGCCTGGGCGGACTCGCAGCCGACCACCAGTTTGTCGTAAACATACTGCAAATCAGTGCCGCCTGTCATTTCGCCCAGCTTCTGTCTGCCGTAACGGGAGACCGCATTGTCCGCCGAAACCGGCAGCAGCATAACCAGCAGCAGCGCTGCCAAAACCATCGGCAGAAGCTTTCTTAACCCTTTCATAAAATCCCTCTTTCCTCGTTTTTCTTTTATTATAGCAAAACGCAGAAATTTTGCAAGAAAAAGTGGCGGGCGGCTGACAGCCGCCCCTACATTTTGTCGTTACATCTTGTAGAGGCGGCCAATGGCCGCCCGCAAGGCTTCTCCTTGAGGAGAAGCTGTCACCGCAGGTGACTGATGAGGTGTTTGGTTTTCACATTTACACCTCATCCGTCAGCCCTTCGGGCTGCCACCTTCCCCTCAAGGGGAAGGCTTTATGCCGCTGCGTCTAGCAAGATATGGTTATCCCTACCAAAAACACAGCGTCGCTTCAGTTGAAATATGAATCCTCTGTGTGGAAATCTTTGCAAGGCATGATACAATAGACTCACAAAAGTACTTTTGAATCTTTATTGGAGGCAGATACTATGTCTATTGGATTAACAATCAAAAAACTCCGCCGGGAGCGGGATATGACCCAGGAACAACTTGCAGAATTGCTTGGCATTACAGCCAATGCAGTTTCCCAATGGGAATGCGACAGAACTGCGCCGGACATTGCGCAACTACCGATGCTTTCCAATATTTTCCGTGTGAGCGCCGATGTTCTTCTCGGCATAGATGTAGGGACAATGGATGCGCAAATTGAAGAAATCTATAATCAAGTGCGGGAACTCTTTTGCACTGGCCATCGTCAGGAAGGGATTGCATTATGCCGTGAGGGTTTAAAAAAATTCCCAGATGCCTACATTCTTATGGAGGAACTGGCCTTTAATCTGAGTGATTCCCATAATCGCGCCATACAGGAAGAGAGCATCGCTCTGTTTGAGCGCATCCTTGCAGGCACCACTGACGATAGTGCCAAAAACCATGCAATCGGCAATTTGTGTCGTCTGTATATGGCTGTTGGAAACCCGGAAAGAGCAAAAGAACTTGCTGAAACCATTCCTGTTCCCGTCTATACAAAAGCGCAATGCCATAGGATGACCTTGCGCGGTGCGGAATGGGCAGATGATATGCGCCATCAAGTTGCGATTGATTTCGACAAATTCATTTGGGATCTACGCAATCTGTCGAGATACTCCAGGGGGGAATCTCCGATATTCACAGATGCAGAACGCCTTGTTCTTTGGCAAAAAGTAATTGCATTTGTTGATGTGTTCTATGAAAACGGAGATTACGCCTTTGATGAACAGCTTCTCATTGATGCGCACTTTTGGTGTGCCAAGCTGTATATAAGGATGGGCAATACAGAAACTGCACTGAATGAACTGGAGAGCATGGTTAAACACATTGAAAATTTTGACAGATACAGTGACGGTCTGCTTGGTGCCCATGTTGTCCTTCCACAGGACAAGTGGCAAATATCACTTTTGGTACGGCCCCGGGATAAGAATGAAGGGCTACTCCCAATGATAAACAGTTCCTCGTCCACAGAAAATGCCGCTATGGATTATCTGCGTCAACTTTCGGACAGTGCATTTGATGCCATTCGTAGTCATCCACGATTTAGCCAAATTATAGCGCAACTGAAAAAGACCGCCCACGAATAAACTCTAAAGCCGAGGCTCACCGCCTCGGCTTTTCAGATATGCAGTTAATACTCTTTACCATTGGCAAGGTCTGCAACGAGGGTGTACATTTCTTTATCACTGCGCGCGTTGTGGGCGCGGTTTAAGATGTCGCGTTTTTTGGATTCGGTCAAGTGGGCATAGCGGTTCATAGCCGCCGTGTTGGCAGACAAAGCCAAACCGAAGCCCACAGGCATCGTGTCAAAATTCATAATGCTCTCCTTTCATTTTTGGATGCGGATTGCCACGGCTTGCAAGCAAGCCTCGCAATGACGGGGTAACGGTGGGCGGATGTGGGCATCCGCCCGGGGGCGAACACAGGTGAGCCCCTACGAGGTATTGTTGTTTCTCTTTGTAGGGGCGATCTGCGATCGCCCGTTAAGCCGCCGCGTCTAACATATTTTCAATAAAAATGCCGTAACCGGTTGTGGGGTCATTCACAAGAACGTGTGTGACAGCGCCGATCAGTTTGCCATTCTGGATGATTGGCGAACCAGACATACCCTGCACGATGCCGCCGGTGATCTCCAAAAGGGCCGGGTCGGTGATATGCAGGAGCATATTCCGTCCTGCACCGCTTGCATTGGGATAAATTTTCAAAATCTCCACAGAATATTCCTGTACCTTGTCCCCCTGCACCGTGGACCGAATGGTAGCCGGGCCCACTTTCACATCTTTGCCTGCGCCCACAGGCAAAGGTTCACCGGTGAAATCTTTGACAGCCCTGCCAAAAACACCCCGATTTGTGTTTTTGTAAAGGGCGCCGATGGGTTCAGACCCCCGCAGCGCGCCCAGCAGTTGTCCCGGATTGCCGCAAGCGCCTTTTCGCACCGACACCACCGTGGCGTCATAGGCGCTGCCGGAAGTTAAGGTCAGAAGTTCCCCCTTGGGGTTATTGACCCCGTGGCCCAGCGTGCCGAACTTTTTGCTGTCCGGGTCGTACCAAGTGACCGTTCCCACGCCGGTGATGCCCTGTTTCAGATACACGCCCAGTTTCGGGCCGTCCTGAGTCACCTGAGGATCGATCTGGATCTTGGTGGTCTTTTTATTCCGCAGAACGGTCAGTTTCACTGTGCCTTCTGCCCTGTCCAATGCGTAGCGCACATCGTCGGGACTCCCAATCTCCACGCCGTTTACCGATAAAATATGGTCGCCCACTTTCAGGCCCGCCTGCCTTGCCGCTGCGCCCATGGTTTCATCAAATGCCGCCACCGTGACCGTATTGTCCCCCAGTTCCAGCGCCACCACCTGTCCTCCGGGAATGAGCATTCTGGCCGCGTTGACGCTCACGCTTAACAGCCATACACACAATATAAATATGGGCGTACGGCTTATGAATTTTTTCATTTTTCTCCCTCCTTTTTGTCCGCCTTGTTAATATTCCTCGGCTTCGCATTTGTAACCTATGCAAAAGTCGAAAAAAGTGGGAAAATTCGGAATTTCCGGATTGTTCCTTCCGGCTTTTTGGGATATAATAGCCAAAAGGAGGGAAAACTATGGATTACACAATGTTATGTAAACTTCTGAAAGGCTTAACGGAAAATGTTCCCCACCCCATCGCCAATTTGGCAAACGCCTCTGCCCTGTTGTGGCAGGAATTGCCGAACATAAACTGGGCGGGATTTTATCTTTTGGAAGATAAAACCTTAATTTTAGGGCCGTTTCAGGGCAAGCCTGCCTGCATTGCAATTCCTGTTGGAAAAGGCGTTTGCGGCACGGCAGTGGCAGAAAAACGGACGCTGGTGGTGGCCGATGTCCATCAGTTTCCCGGACATATCGCCTGCGATTGTGCATCCAATTCGGAGATCGTTGTGCCGATCTGTAAAAACGGTGAAGTCATCGGCGTTCTGGACATAGATTCTCCCCTGTTTGACCGTTTCAGCGAGGAAGACAGGCTCGGGCTGGAGGCCTTTGTAAAAACGCTGGGAAAGGCTTTGTAAAAATTTGTTGCGGCGCGCCTTTTACCTATTGACAAAGTAGGTAAGATTTGGTATATTACCTACACAAGAACTAGGTAGATTCCCGGAGGAAACATTTATGCAAATTTATGCGGATAATGCGGCAACGACAAAGATCAGTCAGCACGCTTTGCAGGCCATGATGCCCTGCTTTGAAACACACTACGGCAACCCCTCCAGTTTGCACACGGTAGGTCAGGAAGCCAACGAAATACTTGCCGACGCCCGGGCGCGGGTCGCGGCTTGTTTGGGTTGTGAACCCAGAGAGATCTACTTCACTTCCGGCGGCAGCGAAGCGGACAATCAGGCCATTCGCTCTGCAGCCTTTTACGGCGCGAAAAAGGGAAAAAAGCACATCATTTCCACTGCTTTTGAGCATCACGCGGTTTTGCACACCTTAAACGCACTGGAAAAAGAGGGTTTTGAAGTGACCCTTCTGGATGTAAAAAACGGCCACAATGTGACCGCACAGCAGGTAAAAGACGCCATTCGACCCGACACTTGTCTTGTGACCTGTATGTACGCCAACAACGAGATCGGCTCGGTTCTTCCTATCGCCGAAATCGGCGCGGTTTGTAAAGAAGCCGGCGTTCCCTTCCACACCGACGCAGTGCAGGCGGTTGGCCACCTGCACATAGATGTGAAGGCCCAAAATATCGATATGCTCAGCCTGTCCGGCCACAAATTCCACGGCCCGAAAGGCGTGGGCGCGCTGTACTGCCGCCGTGGTCTGCCGCTGGTGAACATCATCGAAGGCGGCGCACAGGAGCGTGGCAAACGGGGCGGCACGGAAAATCTGCCCGCTATCGTGGGTATGGCCGCGGCTTTGGAAGACGCCTGCGCAAACATGGCTGAAAACACCGCAAAAACCACCGCTTTGCGGGACAAGTTGATCACAGGTCTGGAAAAGATCCCCCATTGCGCCTTAAACGGCGACAGAGTCAACCGTCTGCCCGGCAATGTAAGTTTCTGCTTTGAGGGCATCGAGGGCGAGAGTCTGCTGCTGTATTTAGATGCACAAGGCGTTTGCGCATCCTCCGGCTCTGCCTGCACTTCCGGCTCGTTAGACCCCAGCCACGTGCTGCTGGCCATCGGCCGGGTACACGATGTGGCCCACGGCTCTTTGCGGCTGTCGCTGTGCCACGAAAACACGGACGAAGAAATCGACCATATTCTCACAGTTGTTCCCCAAGTGGTGGAACTTCTGCGGAACATGAGCCCCGTATGGCGGGATTTGCAAAACGGCGAAAGAGAATATATTCTCTAAAGGCTTCTCCTTGAGGAGAAGCTGTCTGCGAAGCAGACTGATGAGGTGGAACGGACTGTTTACACCTCATCCGTCAGCCCTTCGGGCTGCCACCTTCCCCTCAAGGGGAAGGCTATTCAAAACAAAGGAGAACTCTGTTATGGCACTATACTCTGAAGTGGTTATGGACCATTTTATGCACCCCCGTAATGTGGGCACCATTGAAAACGCCGACGGCGTAGGCACCGTGGGCAATGCCAAATGCGGCGACATTATGAAGATTTACCTGAAGATCGAAAATGACATCATCGTGAATGTGAAGTTTGAAACATTCGGCTGCGGTTCTGCCATCGCCTCTTCCTCTATGGCGACGGAAATGATCAAGGGCAAGCCTATCTCCGAAGCGATGAAGCTGACCAATGACGCGGTTGCCGAGGCTCTGCAGGGTCTTCCCGCCCACAAACTCCACTGCTCCGTTTTGGCGGAAGAGGCCATCAAATCTGCCTTGAAGGACTACTACGACAAAAACGGCATTCCCTACGACGCGTCTGAGTTCCCCGACTGCGAAAATTGCGGTCATTGCCACTGATATGATCGTATCCACAAAAGGCCGCTACGCCCTGCGGGTGATGGTGCATTTTGCCATGAAAGGGGCGGCCGATTACATCCCGCTGAAAGAAATTGCCGAGGCAGAAGGCATTTCCCAAAAATACTTAGAATCCATTATGACCACCTTGTCCAAGGCAGGTTTTGTTGACGCGGTCCACGGAAAAGGCGGCGGCTACCGCTTAAACCGCAGCCCTGCCGACTACACTGTGGGCAGCATCTTAAAATTAACGGAAGGGTCATTGGCAGCGGTGTCCTGCACCAGCCAAGGGCCTGCCGCCTGCTCCCGCTCCACCTGCTGTCAGACAAAGCCCATGTGGGACAGGCTGGATGCAATGATCAACGACTTTTTTGAGGGCATTACCCTGGCCGACCTGCTGGAAGACCCTCAACAATTAAAACTGTGAGGAACATATTATGAAAAATATTTTAGCACCTTCTATTCTCTCCTGCGATTACATGAATATGCAGCGCGACTTCACCGAATGTAAGGAAAACGGTGTAAAGTGGCTGCACGTGGACATTATGGACGGCCATTTCGTGCCCAACCTGTCCTTCGGCTACAGTTTGGTCAAGTCTATGCGCCCTGTTACCGACTTGGTTCTGGATGTGCACCTGATGATCGACACCCCCATCAAGTACGCGGAAAATTTCTGCAAGGCAGGCGCTGATTACTTAACCATCCACGTGGAGGCTGACACCCCCGAAAATATCCGCAAGACGCTGGAACTGATCCGCTCTCTTGGCGTAAAACCCGGCATCGTGGTAAAGCCCAAGACCCCGGCTGAGGCCATTGAAGAGTACCTGCCTATGGTGGATATGGTGCTGGTGATGACGGTCGAACCCGGCTTCGGCGGCCAGAAATTTATGGCCGATATGATGCCCAAGGTAAAGAAACTCCGCGAAATGCTGGACAAGGTCAACCCCGAATGCCACCTGGAAGTGGACGGCGGTGTGGACCTGGTCACCGTCAATGAATGTAAGGCCAACGGCGCAAATGTATTTGTTGCTGGCTCTGCCTACTTCGGCTCTTCCGACAAGAAGGCTTTCACCGTCGAAATTGAAAAATAACAAAAAGCGGGCGGCTAATAGCCGCCCCTACGGATTCTTACGATGGGTTTTGTAGGGGCGACCATTGGTCGCCCGCACAAGCTTATATAAAAAGGGACGACCATTGGTCGTCCCTTTCTGCTTTATTTTTCCAAAGCCATGACCTTGTCGATTCTGCGCTGATGACGCTCGTTGTGAGAAAACTCTGTTCCCAGCCAGGTGTCCACGATCTCCAGCGCCAGCATCTGGCCCACAACACCTGCGCCGATGGCCATCATATTGGTATCGTTGTGCTCACGGGTCATACGGGCGCTCATCACATCGGACAGCAGCGCGCGGCGGATGCCGTCCACCTTATTGGCGGCGATGGACACGCCGATGCCGGTGGTGCAAAGCACGATGCCCTTGTCGCACTCGCCGCTGGCAACTGCCTTTGCGGCAGGGGCGGCAAAGTCGGGATAGTCGCAACTATCCAGTGTGTAAGTGCCGAAATCCTTGATCTCATAACCCTTTTTGGTCAGGTGGGCAATCACCGCCTCTTTCAGCGCCAGTGCGCCGTGGTCACAGCCAATTGCAATTTTCATATTGGTATCCTCCAAAGTAAAGATTTTCTACATTATAGCACAATGCCGCCATTGACGGCAAGTACCTGTCCTGTCACAAATTCCGCGTCCGCCAGATACACGATGGCGGTTGCGATGTCCATAGGCGTTCCGTTGCGGCCGATGGGGGTCTGCTGCCGCAGGTCTTCCATAGTTTCTTCCGAAACATTGGCGCACATATCGGTGCAAACAACACCCGGCGCCACACAGTTGACCCGCACGCCGGAGGGTCCCAGCTCCTGGGCCAAGGCCTTGGTCATGGCGATGACCGCGCCTTTTGTAGCGGAGTAGGCCACCTCAAAGGATGCGCCCACCTGTCCCCACATGGAACTGACCGTGACGATGCTGCCGCGCTGCTTTTGCAAAAAGTAAGGAACGGCCGCGTTGATGCAGTGATACATACCCTTCACATTCACATCAAAGAGCCTGTCCCAGTTTTCCTCGCTCATTTGGTGGACAAGGCCGCTGATGGAAATGCCTGCGTTGCAGACCAAGATATCCACATCGGGAATGGTCTGAAAGGCAGCGCGCACTGCCGCCCCGTCTGCCACATCGCAGCAGATGGCGACAGCGCCGGTCTCCTTTGCGACCTCGCTTGCTTTTTCGTGCTGCTTTTCGTAGAGGAAATAGACCCGATCCCCTCTTGCGGCAAATTGCCGGACAGTTTCCGCGCCAATGCCGCGGCTGCCGCCGGTAATGACTACTGTTGCCATAGTAACCTCCAAAAAGAGCCGCGGAATGCGGCTCTCATTATTATCTTCTGCGATTTTTTGTCCGATGGTCGGAGTACCGCCGGATGGAAGAGATCTTACTGTCGGATTCGCTCATAAACTGCTTAAGTTTCTCCTCGAACAGTTGGTCTGCCGATTTGGGCTGGGGCGGTGGCGTAGGCGCGCTTGCCGGACGGGGCACAGGCGCGCGCCCCCGGACAGGGCGTGTTTCCTGCTTGGCCTCCAGCCGCTTGATGGACAAATTCACTTTGCCCGGCTCTGCGCTGATGACCATTACTTTCACATCTTGTCCTTCGGTTAAGTGCTCCCGCACATCGCTGACATAGGTGTTGGCCACCTCCGAAATATGTACCAACCCTGTCTTGTTCTCAGGCAGGCTGATAAATGCTCCGAAATTGGTGATAGATTTTACTTTTCCTTCTAAAACGGCTCCGACGGTTAACTCCATAAATTTTTTTGCTTCCTCCATTTAATCAGCGCTGGTGTTTGGGGTGAAGAACTGGCCGTTTGGATTCACCAGACCCAGTTCTTCGGTTGCGATGCGTTGTATGCTTTCTACTGTGCCCAATTCTGCGATGCGCTTTGTCAGCCGCTGATTTTCCTGGGACAAACTGTTGATCTGGGACTGCAGTTGCTCCTGCACCGATTTGGTGTTCTGAATGGAAATGCGAATGATCGTCAGCGCTGCGATGGACAGGACGACGGCGGTCAAAACCGCGCACTTGAGAAGAACGGAACTGCGCCGATACACGATGCGGATATGGCTGAACGGATTTCTCTTTGCGGCCATGGCTTTCCCCTTTCTTTTGCGTCCTGTTTTGCCGATGTTTCTTCCGTTTTATTGTACTGCATTTTTTCCATCTTGCAAACAAAATTTTTGCAAAATCCCGGCCTTTTATAAAATTTTTTCGTAACAAACCCCAAATGGCGGCAAAAAGTTTCCAAAACTCCCCAAAAACAGGCACCAGCCATCGTCCCACGGTCCTGTCAAACCCAAACGCACCCAGGATCGGCGCGGCCAGATAGCCCATACGCAGATCGCCCCGGCACACCCCGAACCCGTAGTGGATATACACCCATAGGGCAAATCCGCTGAACACAAGATCTCCCCAAACAGCCTTTTTTCGCCTTGCCGGACGCAAAAAACCGTAAACAACACCCAGTGCGCACCCCAAAACAAGCCCCGTCAAAAACCGCCGGAAGGCAACCTGCGGCGTCATCATCCCATCAGCCGCTGCCACCAGGAACCTGCGGCTCTGGGTTCTTCATAGATCAGCGCAGAGATCTTCCCCTCCACGCCGACCTGTCCGCCTTCGGGAAGCAAAGTCTTTAGTTGCAGATCTTTTCCCTGTACCACCAGTGTGCCCATATCCGTGTGGGCGATCACCGCCGTTTCATCGAAACTGACCACCTCGGTCACACCGCTGACGGTCAGGGTCTTGCGCTCGTTCAGCGTCAGTTTGTGGGGTAAGATCGGTTTTTGTTCTGTCATAACCATTCCTCCTTGTCATAAAAAGGTTATGCTCCATTGACAACAAAGATACCGAAAGGTATACTAGAATCACTGCAAAAAAGGAGGTGCGCTGTGAAACTTTTGTGGAAACAATTAAGCGGGCAAAACGGCCACGAAGCAGGCCTTGAACTGCTGGAAGAACTCTACGGCGCGCCCCTGCCCCCTATTGAAAAAGCCAAGCGGGGCAAGCCCTATTTTGCGGACAGTTCTGCGCATTTTTCCGTCAGCCATACCAAAAACCATGTGTTCTGCGTCCTGTCCGACCACCCGATCGGCATCGATGCGGAGGAAACGGACAGAGAAATCAACCTGAACTTAGCCAAAAAGATACTGTCCCCCAATGAACAGTTGCAATTTGAATCCGCAACGGACAAACGGCGGGCGCTGCTGACCTTTTGGGTGCTGAAAGAGGCCTATGTGAAATGTACGGGCGAAGGCCTGACCCCCTACCCCAAATGCACCGATTTTTCTTTATCTGACCCCCGCGTATCCGAAATAGACGGCTGCTTGGTAGCCGTGATAGAACAGGAGAACCCTTATGTTATTTGACACCCACGCCCATTTGAATGACCCGGCTTTTGATGCCGACCGGGAAACCTTGATGGCAGGCCTTAAAGAAAAAGGCATCGGTTTTGTAATGAACGCCGGCTGCAGTTTGCAAAGTTCCAAAGACATTATCAAAATGGCAGAAGCCTACCCCTGGCTTTACGCATCTGTGGGCAGCCACCCCGACTCTGCCGACGAAGTGAATGAAGAAGTGATTACCCAGTATCGTCAACTTTGCCGCCATGAAAAGGTAAAGGCCATCGGTGAGATCGGTCTTGACTACTACTATGAGGACATTCCCCGTGAGATCCAGAAGAAGGCCTTCCGTATGCAGATGGAACTGGCCCGGGAACTGGATCTGCCGGTGATCGTCCACGAGCGGGAGGCCCACGACGACGGTATGCGGATCGTCAAGGAATTCCCCACCGTAAAGGGCGTGTTCCACTGCTATTCCGGCTCTGCGGAAATGGCCCGGCAACTGGTGAATATGGGCTGGTACATCGGTTTTACCGGTGTGCTCACTTTCAAAAACGCCCGCAAAGCGGTGGAGACCGCCGCTTCCATTCCTTTGGACAGAATCGTCATCGAAACCGACTGTCCTTTTATGGCCCCCGAACCTTATCGGGGCAAGCGCAACGACCCGGGAATGCTGCCGAAAATGGCGGAAAAATTGGCGGAAATTCGGGGCATTTCCTACGAAGAAGCGGTAAAAACCACCACAGAAAACGCCAAGCGGCTCTACCGCTTGGACGGCTGAAAAAGTTGCTTTTCATCTTGACAAAAAGGGCGTTATCGTATAGTATAGATATGATGCCTGAACGATGAAAAATGCATCGAAATAAACTGCCTATGCAACTGACGGGTTTGCGGAACGACCGCAAGGGAACATAGGTATTGTATGCCGACCGTCTGGGCAATTTGAGTTTTTTGAACTCGGATTGCCCTTTTTTATTTACTGATCAGGAGAGAATTATGGAATTTACTTATATGGGCTTAAAAGCCGACCTTGCCAAACATACCGTCACCGACGAGGAAGTAGACAGACAGATCGAGCGTGTTCGCCTGCAGAACCCCCGCGTTGCTGTGATCAAAGACCGCCCCACTGAAAACGGTGACGAGGTGGTTTTGGACTACGCAGGTTACTGCGACGGCGTCCAGTTCGAGGGCGGCACCGCCCAAAATCAGACTTTGGTGCTGGGCAGCGGTATGTTCATTCCCGGCTTTGAGGAGCAACTGCTGGACAAGGTCTGCGAAGAGCCTGTTTTAGTGGAAGTCACCTTCCCCACCGAGTACCATGCCCCCGATCTGGCCGGTAAGAAAGCGGAATTCCACTGCACCATTCACGAAATTCGTGTCAAGACCCAGTATGAACTGGACGATGTGTTCGCTCAGGAGATCGGCGGCTGCTACACCTTCGAGGAAATGCGGGAGCAACTGCACAAGAGTATGCAGGAGTACACCGACCAGCGGGGCGAAATGGACTTGCAGGACCGTCTGCTCCGTCAGGCCGCAGCCACTTTGGATATTACCATTTCTCCCGAGGAACTGGAAAAGTCCGTTAACGAACAACTGCAGAATATGGAAGCACAACTGGCTCAACAGGGCCTGAACCTGCAGATGTACTGCCAGTTTATGAATACCACCGAAGAGGATTTGCGGAAAGACGCATACCCTGCCGCAGAAGCCGCACTGAAGAATATGGCCGCGGTGGACAAAATCGTGGAACTGGAAAAGTTAGAGGCCACCAAAGAAGAACTGGCCCAGGCGCTGGCGACTATCGCCCGCAACAACGGCATCACTGTAGAAGACTTGAAAGACTACTACGATGCCGAATTTGAGGCGGCAGTTATGAGAAGTGTGCTCACAAGCAAGGTCATGGCCTTCATCCGTGAGAACGCCATCGTAACAGAAGTGTAAAAAGTCATTATTGTGCTGAAGAGAAAGCACTTATTTTAAGGAGGAAAACAAAAATGGCAATCGTATATGACGAAAACGGCAAATACGTGGACGAGAAGGGTTTTGTAAAGCTCGACCCCACCAAGTTTGCTGACTGGCAGATCGCAGAAGAGGCAGAAAAGACTCTGCCCTCCGTAGACTTCTTCCGCCAGAAGTTGGGCCTTCTGGAGGACGAGATCATTCCCTACGGCAAGACCCCCAAGATCGACTTTATCAAGGTTATGAACCGCCTGAAGGATAAGCCCGACGGCAAGTTTATCGAAGTTACCGCTGTTACCCCCACCCCCTTCGGTGAAGGTAAGTCCACCGTTTCTCTGGGCCTGATCGAAGGTCTGGGTTACATCGGCAAGAACGCAGGCGGCGCTCTGCGTCAGCCCTCCGGCGGCCCCACCATGAACGTTAAGGGTACTGCAGCCGGCGGCGG